>JALZAJ010000076.1 GCA_030948465.1 Bacteroidota bacterium | reverse complement strand
TAGAAAATGCTATCTGGCATGGATTGATGCATAAACATGACGCCGGCTTTTTGGATATCACATTGAGCATTGAAGAAAAAATATTGACATGCATTATTACTGACAATGGCATTGGCAGAAATAATGCTGCCATGATCAACAGTAAATCAGCAGAAAAAAATAAATCTATGGGTGTAAAAATTACAACAGAACGCCTGGCGCTATTAAGCAGGAATGAAGATGAACAGGCCGTTTTTAATATAGAAGACCTTGCAGATAAGGAAGGCAATGCTGCAGGAACAAAAGTAATTTTGAAAATGAAATACCTGAAGCTTGCCGAGGCTTTCGAACATCAAAAACAATAAAATGATAACAGCTACCATTGTTGATGATGAGCCCGATTGTTGCGAATCACTGGCAACTTTATTACAGCGCTATTGTGCTGATGTAAAGATTTTAGATATCTGTTATTCTGCTGTTTCTGCATTGCAATCTATTAAAGAACACCCGCCTCAAATACTTTTTTTGGATATCGAAATGCCTTTCATGAATGGTTTTGAATTGCTGGAAAAATTAGGCGAAGTAAATTTTGAATTAATATTTACAACCAGCTACGATCAATATGCCATCAAGGCTATTCGTTTCAGCGCCCTGGAATATTTATTAAAACCAATAGACCGCGAAGAACTGCAACAGAGTGTACAGAAAGCGATAAAAAGAAATGCTCACCCGCTTCCACAGCAATTAGAAATGCTTCTTGAAAAAATTAAGCATCCTGCAATTCCAATAAATAAAATTGCCATACCAACCCTTGAAGGATTTCAATTGTTGCTTGCTGAATCAATCATCAGATGCGAATCTGAGAGTAATTATACCTTCCTGTTTTTAAAAGATAAAAGAAAATTGATCGCCTCACGCAACTTAAAGGACATTGAAGAAATACTGGAAAGCTTTGCATTTATAAGGGTGCATAATTCGCACCTGGTAAACATCAACGAAATTGAAAAATATGTGAAAGGCGAAGGTGGTTATTTAGTGATGAGCGATGGATCAACAGTGAATGTTTCAAGAACCCGCAAAGAATTGCTGTTGAAAAAAATTTTACCAGGAAAATGCTAATAGGACGCTTTCTTGTCTAAGAGCTAACACTTATTTAAGCGGAATCTTCCCACAATCATTGGCCCGCATATTGGGTGTGTCCTCCAAACAGCGATACCACACGCACTGCCATCAAGGGAGCTCTTTGTGTTTGCCATACAGACGATGGAGGAAAAACATGGCAAAATTTATATAAAGGGTTGCCGCAGGAAGATTGTTTTGATATAATGTACCGCCATGCATTAAGCACCTCTGGCGATGCCCTTGCTTTCGGCACTACCACCGGCAACTTGTTCTTTTCCCCCGGCAGGGGTGAAAGCTGGCAACGATTAATAACTACCTTCCGATGGTGTATTCTGCTCAATTTGCATCGTAAAGTACTTGCAAAAAAGGCATCATAGCTGAACCTTAGATCAAAGGATTTACTCATTTTTTACGCAAGCATATCCCAACCGTTATTATTGGGTTGGGACATCATCTCCACACCGAACAAAAACACTGAGCTATAAGAAACCGGTTTCATTAATCCGCATTGTTTGCCGTAATAAATTTCTGGCACTCCTATAACCGGAGGGCTTCTTCAATACGAATGATGTTTGGCTTGCAGGGCTTATTTTAGTTGATATTCGACAAGTTCCCAATAAGAGTTATCTAAATATCCAAAACTATATTCTTTCCTTGCTTTGGTCAGCATACCAATATTCGGACAAAACCATTCAACTCTTGTAAGAAAATAATTAAAGCTATAACCATGTTCATTAAGTAAAAACGAATTGTCAAAATTCTTTTTGTTTAAAATGAATGTCCGCTGTTCTTTTACTTGAATACTATCGAACAAAAATGAATTTTCCCATTTGCTAGTTAGTGACAACGGAATCACGTAAGTATTAACTATCTCAAAATAAATATTAAGAAATCTCACTGTGTCACCAGTTTGATAAATATAATTTGTATCGACATTGCTTGTAAATTTAAATACCCAAACTTTGGCAACTTGCCCGTTTGGAAGCGTCTTATTCCCGACAATATTTACATCAACAAATGAAGTTGAATTATTAAGGCTATCAACATATTTATATTTCCAGTAATCACCTGCTGAATTTGGAAAATATTCCTGCCCATTTATATTTTCAATTTGATTTTCAATTTGAGAATTGTCCTTTTTGCAGCAAATGAAAACTACAGAGAGAATTAGTATTAAAAAAATATAGCGCATAAAAGTCTTTATATGTTAACACTTGAAGGTTTAGGAACGTTGCATTAGCCTTGCAGCCAATCATA
>JALZAJ010000062.1 GCA_030948465.1 Bacteroidota bacterium | reverse complement strand
GTAAAAAAATGAATTTTTAAAAAGCGTTGTTTCATCATTTCCTTTAAAATGAGGCGCCATGGGAACATCATACGGCTCATGACTGCTTAAGGTAAAAATGGTGGCAAAAAAAGGTTGCTGCTCCTTCTCCAGGTCTTCATGTAATCTTTTTAAAACGATGTGATCATGAACGCCCCATGATGTTGTTCTGTCAGATAGCGGGAAAGAATATTTACTCACTAATTTTTGAAAGCCTGCATTCAGCAGATAGGATTTAATATTTGCAAATTCCAGTTCGCCACCATAAGTATAGCTGGAATGGTAGCCTTCTTTTTCAAGCGGTTTATTGATAGCCGGTAAATTTTGAGTTTTTGTTGGCGTTTTAATTATCGAAGTAATTGCCTGGTTAGGATAGCCGCTCAATATAGACACCTGACCCTTTTCGCTGCGATCTCCCGCGGCATAAATATTAGTAAACAATAATCCCTCTGCTGCAATTTTATCAAGATTAGGCGTTACTCCCGGTTCGCCGCCAAGGCAGCCAACAAGCTTAGCCGTATAACTTTCCATGATTATGAAAATAATATTTGGTCTTTTCACTGATAAGATAGAAGGAATTTTCACCGGGCCTGTTTCATACAGGCTATCTACTAATTGTTGCGCCCGGCTTTCAGGAAAATAGGTAAAGGGATTTTGCTCGCTGTTTTTATTCAAAAGTGAATGCGTGAGATTCCAGGGCAAATTAAGCGCTGCATGATCAGCAAATATTTTTTTGGAAAAATACGCATCACTCTGGTTAACAGGAATTTGTTGTATTCCACCGCGAACGGGTACGAAAAGAAAAACTACCAAGAACAAAGAGATGATAATATTGGCCAAACTAATTTTTGAATATCTTTTAAAGTAAAATTTTTGAAAATACTTTTTAAAGATCCAAATAAATAGTATTGATAAAATAGAGAAAATAAATAACAGTAAAATCAAAGGAGCCGATGAGATCGTGCCTCCCATTTCTTTGGGAGACTTTAAATATTGGAGCGGGGTAGCGTCCATTCGATAACCCCACGCGCTATACAATTCCAGATCTGCGGTAGTAATAAATGAGAGAACTATTATTAAGATGATGGTGTATGAACGAATGATCTTTTGCGGATTAAATTCGGGAACAAAGGATTGAACAAACAAAAGAAGAAAAGGAAATATGCAGATGTAAGCCGTAAAAGAAATATCCATTCGTAATCCGTAAAGAAAAACATTAAAGACTTCACCGCTGGTTAGTTTACTTGCAAGCGGATAGTGGTACAACAAAAACAGCGCCTTTGAAATAAGAAAATAAATTAGCCAAAAAGAAAAGTAAACCAGGTAACCTGAATATTTTTTCACGTGGCAAAAGTAATAATAACAGTAGTATGGACTTATACCCTCAAAAGTTAAAATCACTTTTGTCTGAATCTTTTTAAAACAAGTCCGCGTAATTTTAAATAAATAAATAAAATTTTTATGAAAAAGTTACTGTACGTAAGCTTCTTATCAGTTTCGCTTTTTACATTATGGTTTTGCACGTCTTCTTCCAGCAGTAAAGAAAGAGAACCTGTTGTGAGTGTTCATTCGAATGCACCCGGCGCCGAATTTAAACCTGTTGCCGTTTTAGAATTATTCACTTCGCAGGGCTGCTCCAGTTGTCCTTCAGCAGACAGGTTACTTGAGGCGTATTCTCACAAAGAAAACGTGATCGCGCTTTCATTTCATGTTGACTATTGGGATCGCCTCGGCTGGAAAGATCCATACAGTTCTTCAGAATATACCCAACGTCAGTATAAATATGCATCCGCATTAAATTCATCTGTTTATACTCCCCAGCTTGTTGTAAACGGCCAAAGTGAAATGGTAGGCAGCGATGCATCGAAAATTGATAAAACGCTGAAAAAGATCTTTTCACAAAATCCGAATTCAGAAATTTCAATTCAGGCGGCAAAATTTGACAACGGAAAAATAGCCATGGATTATACGATTGCGGGAAAGAGCGGTAATTCCAAATTAAACATTGCCCTGGTAGAAAAGAAAACGGTTACTTCAATTAAAGCCGGGGAAAATGGCGGTGTTACACTAAATGGCAGCAATGTGGTTAGAAATTTTATGATCCTAAACAAACCGGCTTCTGGAAAAAATTCAGCAACAATTGAGGTTCCGGCGGGTATTAACCGGGAAAATATGTCTGTCGTGTTATTTTTGCAGGAGGCCGACAATAAAATTATAGCTGCGGATCAGACATCAATTACCATGTAACCGTGTATGTGCTTGTTGGTTAATTCGAAGTTCTTTTTTATTTATTTTAAAATAAAAGAGTAATAAATTCAACGGATCGCTTGCTGGAAAGATTCGTTGTTGCTTCCCATGAGCTTTTCAATTTTCTTTGCAAAAAGGGAAAGGTTAAAAGGCTTTTCGATTGAGTCATCGATGGGCAACTGTCCATGATGGTGACGCAAAGTATATCCTGTCATCATCAGGATAGGAATGCTGGCCGTCTTTTTATGATTTTTTATTTCAAATATTACATCTTTTTGAAGCACATC
>JALZAJ010000021.1 GCA_030948465.1 Bacteroidota bacterium | reverse complement strand
TTTATGCCAATTTCATTTATGGCGGGCTGGCTCAAATAAAGTTTTTTTGAAACGGAAACGTTTCTTTTCAAAATAATATTTTAATACTAACGTATGGCATTAGACGCAAAAATTCCTGAAGGCGACCTTGAGCAAAAATGGACCGAATATAAAAGCCATGTAAAATTGGTAAGCCCTGCCAATAAGCGCAGGCTTGAGGTAATCGTTATAGGAACGGGGCTCGCAGGCGCTTCTGCTGCTGCATCATTGGGTGAATTGGGATATAAAATAAAAGCATTTTGTTTCCAGGACAGTCCAAGAAGGGCGCATTCCATCGCAGCTCAGGGCGGCATCAATGCTGCTAAAAATTATCAGAATGATGGCGATTCGGTTTTTCGTCTTTTTTATGAAACAATTAAAGGAGGAGACTATCGTGCACGGGAAGGGAATGTGTACCGCCTTGCCGAAGTAAGTGCATCCATTATTGACCAGTGTGTTGCCCAGGGTGTTCCTTTTGCCCGCGAATACGGGGGTTTGTTGAGTAATCGCTCATTTGGCGGAACCCAGGTACAGCGCACTTTTTATGCCGCCGGCCAGACGGGACAGCAATTATTACTTGGTGCGTATGGCGCCCTTGAAAGACAAGTTGCACTCGGAAATGTGACGATGTATTCAAGACACGAAATGCTCGATGTGGTAAAAATCGATGGAAAAGCGAGAGGTATTATTGCCAGAGATTTGGTGTCCGGAAAATTGGAGCGTCATTTTGGGCACGCCGTATTAATTTGTTCAGGTGGTTATGGTAATGTTTTTTATTTAAGTACCAACGCGATGGGCAGCAATGTTACCGCCGCGTGGAAGGCGCATAAGAGAGGCGCATGGTTTGCCAATCCTTGCTTTACGCAGATTCACCCAACATGCATTCCGGTGAGCGGCGATCACCAAAGTAAGCTCACACTTATGAGCGAAAGCCTTCGAAACGATGGAAGAATATGGGTGCCAAAAAGCAAAGAAGAAAAGCGCCGCGGCGCCGAAATCCCAGAAACGGATCGCGATTATTACTTAGAAAGAAGATACCCTGCCTTTGGAAATCTCGTCCCACGCGATGTAGCTTCGCGTGCCGCTAAAGAAAGATGTGATGCAGGTTACGGTGTAGGCACCACGAAGATGGCTGTTTTCCTTGATTTTGCTGATGCGATAAAAAGATATGGAAAAGTAGAAATTGGAAAGAGGGGCATGGCCGATGCAGAAAATGAAACGGTTATTTCGTTAGGCAAAGAAGTGATCGCTGAAAAATATGGAAATCTCTTCGAGATGTATGAAAAGATAACCGGAGAGAATCCTTATAATGTGCCTATGAGAATATATCCGGCTGTGCATTATACAATGGGTGGCCTTTGGGTTGATTATGAACTCATGACGACAGTGCCCGGATTATATGCATTGGGAGAAGCAAATTTTAGCGACCACGGCGCTAACCGGCTGGGTGCTTCTGCCTTAATGCAAGGCCTTGCTGATGGGTATTTTGTAATTCCCTACACGCTTGGAAATTATTTAGCAAATGACATAAGGACGGCTGCCATCCCTACTTCACATCCAGCCTTTGAAGAAACTGAAAATGAAGTGAGAGGAAAATTAGAAAAACTAATGAATGTTCGCGGAACGGAGTCGGTGGAAAGTTTTCATAAAAGATTGGGGAAAATTATGTGGGATAAGTGTGGCATGGCGCGCAATGCAGAAGGCCTTATTGCAGCGATTGAAGAAATTAGAAACCTTAAAATCGAGTTCTGGAATAATGTAAAAATTCCTGGTAGTACGGATGAATTAAATCCCGAGTTGGAGAAGGCTGGAAGAGTTGCGGATTTTATAGAGCTTGGTGAATTGATGTGTATAGACGCACTCAACCGGAAAGAAAGTTGTGGCGGGCATTTCAGGGAAGAAATGCAAACTCCGGAAGGAGAGGCGTTGCGTGATGATGCGCATTTTACCTATGCAGCAGCCTGGGAATATACCGGCGAAGATGAAAAATTAAATAAAGAGCAATTGCATTTTGATGTGGCGAAGCCAAGTCAGAGGAGTTATAAGTAAAACAGTGAAAGAAAAATTAATCATAAAGAATTTTGGACCGATTACGGATATCGAGTTGGAACTGGGAAGATTCAATGTATTAATCGGGGAAAATGCAACTGGAAAAAGTGTAGTGGCAAAATTATTAGCTGTGTGCAGATACTTTTCTTTTATACTTAATGATGATCTTTTTCCGAATGCTTTTGAAGAAGGATTGAACTCACGGGGATTATCAGAATTTATACAAAAAGATTCTTATGTTTTCTATGAGTGTGAACATTATTCTTTTGAAGTAGAAAGAGGTTTAAAAAAAGAAACAGATATTGATCAGGAAAAGGGAACTCTTAACTATGAGTATGAAGTCCCCGTTTTTTATCCAACCCTAAAAGCTAAAACTAATAAATTTGAAAAGCTTCTAAATGAATTAGAAGCTATTAAACCGAAACAGTTAGAAAATGCATATCTTAATTTAAGTGTTTTAAATTGGACTATACCAGCCAGCTTTTTTCAAAATGACGTGGCTGTGGTTTTGGATAATCCATTTTATGTCCCTACTGAAAGAGGGTTGCAATCAATTTTTTCATTAGGGAAAAATAGTATTCGAAATCTATCTGACGCTCTATTCAATCAATTAGCAGAACTGAATCAAATTGCAGTTTCTTTTAAGAACGAAACAATCATTGAACCTCTTGGAATTATTTATAAAAATGAAAAAGGTGAAGGATATATCAGGAAAGACGCTGATAGCAAATATTTTAGCTTATTCAATGCAGCAAGCGGTTATCAGTCGACTATTCCAGTAGTTTTATTAGTTGATTACTATACTGAAATAAGAAAAAAGAAAAAAACTTTTATAGTAGAAGAACCAGAGCTCAATTTATTTCCTACTGCTCAAAATAAGTTGATTAAATTTCTTGTAAATAAAACTATAAATTATGGAAATTCCATTTTTCTCACAACTCACAGCCCATATATTTTAACCTCTCTAAATAATCTGATGTATGCATATCAAGTGGGCCAAAACCATGAGGCAGAAAGTAATGAGATTATCGGCAAAGAATATTGGGTAGATCCAAATGAAGTATCAGCCTACATGCTTTTACCTGATGGCACATGTGAAGACATTTTAGACAGAGAAGAAAATATGATTAAAGCTGAAAAGATTGATGGGGTTTCAAATTTTTTAAATGAACAATTTGATGCATTACTAAATATTGAATTAGTTCCAAAATGAGTTTAATACTTGCGAAGTGCATTGAATTTACTGAGGAAAGAAAAATTTGTATTGCTGAAGAAAATGGTAAAAAATATCAGTTAAACAACATGTCTGGTATTATTATCAGAAAGGTAAGAGTTGACAAATGTTTGGGGCAAGAGGTTGGTGAAAAAAGATGTGACTTTCTGATGGAAACGCAAGAAATGAAAAGAGTATTTTTTATAGAATTGAAAGGAGGGGATCTAAATAGGGCTCTTAATCAAATTCATTCAACCATCCTGTATTTGAAAAGCGAGTTTAAGAACTATAGAATTGATGCCAGGATAGTTAGTAGCAGAGATGTTCCTAGTTTAAAGATCAATGCTGATTATAGAAAACTTGCAAAAGAAGTTTTACCGACCAAAGGCACAATAGAAAGAGGAACTAATAATATTTATATAGAAAGTATTTAACTATGGAACACTACACAATGAATCTTACTTTGAAAATCTGGCGCCAAAGGAATGCTGACGCTAAGGGAAGTTTTGAAACCTATACTGTGAAAGATATTTCATCAGAAATGTCCTTTCTCGAAATGTTTGATGTGTTGAATGAAAGGTTAATTCATGAAGGCAAAGATCCCATCGCGTTTGACAACGACTGCCGCGAGGGAATTTGCGGCTCCTGCAGCATGTATGTAAATGGCAGGGCTCATGGTCCATGGCAAAATAATACGGTGTGTCAGTTGCACATGCGTGCATATAAAGACGGAGATACTATCGTAATAGAACCCTGGAGGTCTGCTGCTTTTCCCGTCATAAAAGACCTCGTGGTAAATCGCAAAGCTTTCGATAGAATTATACAGGCAGGAGGGTATGTATCAGTAAATACCGGTAATGCGGTAGATGCAAATGCAATACCGATTGATAAGTTTAAGGCAGACCAATCTTTTATGGCAGCTTCCTGTATTGGCTGCGGAGCCTGTGTTGCAGCCTGCCCTAATGGATCAGCTATGTTGTTCGTCAGCGCCAAAGTATCACAGCTCGCTTTATTGCCGCAGGGTGAACCCGAAAGAAATACAAGAGTTTTAAATATGGTAGGACAAATGGATAAAGAAGGCTTTGGCAATTGCGGAAACATTTATGTTTGCGAGGCTGAATGTCCTAAAGGGATTTCGGTTGAAAATATAGCAAGGATGAACAGGGAATACTTAGGCGCATCGCTTTCTTCAGAAATTTAAATGACTGCTTAGGTTTCGTTTTTTTATTTCGGCGAAGATTTAAGCTCTGGCCGGACATGACTGTAGTTAACAATTGTATCCCGACGTGTCTTTACTTCACATGACTATCAAAATTTGATAAAAATTTTCCGCCGTTTGCTCAAATTTATCTTCAAGACTTCAAGAAGCAAAATAGCGAATGGCCTCCCGTAAAGATCTACCTGCCAAAATTGTACATTTTATTATTTGATGGCATTGGTTTTGATAACAAGTCTTTAATGGTGTAACTCATAAAAAATTGACGGGATAAATTGAGCAAATATGCACCTGAACACGCACCATTTTTATTAATCTTTTATGGTCAAAATAAAACTATCTAAAAAAATAACGAAGAAAATATCCTGCTTATTTGTGGGCGGCTTCTTTCTTTTGTCTTCGCCAGCGTATTCACAAATTCAAAAAGGCAACATATTAGTAGGAGGTGATCTTGCCAATTTCAATCTGGGCCTAAAAAAAGGCTCTTTGTTTTCTATGAGAATTGACCCGAAACTTGCCATCTTTTTTGCCGATAATTTCGCCGTAGGCGCGTACATCAATTTCGGACTGCAGTCTGTTTCTGGCAATACAGCAGTAAACTATGGCGCCGGCGTATTGGCCCGGTATTATTTTCCTGATAAAAATAATGAAGATCCGCTGAGACATTCCCGTTTTCTTGTGGAAGGAAATGCAGGCTTTACGGGAGCCAATGTGACCAACGGCAGCAGCACGAATGGCTTGGG
>JALZAJ010000566.1 GCA_030948465.1 Bacteroidota bacterium | reverse complement strand
TGGGTAAAGATCCGGAGATCCAATATCTTGAAGGAAATATTCCTGTTGCAAAATTTCCGCTTGCCACCACTGAAACATATAAGGATAAATCCGGCAAATTAATTTCCCAAACGGAATGGCACAATGTAGTTTTGTGGAGAGGGCTTGCCGAACTTTCACAAAAATACCTGCACAAAAGCAGCCTTGTTTATATTGAAGGACGTTTAAAAACAAGGTATTGGGAAGATAGGGATCATAATAGAAAAGTGGCTACCGAAATAATTGCTGACAATCTTATTATGCTGGATAAACGCTCGGATTTCAGCCAGCCGGTAAACGAAAGTGAAACTGAGAATTTATCACCCAATGAAATTCCACCGGTAGATGAGGGGTCGGAAAAACTACCCTTTTAATACATCAACGGGCTGGCTGCATTTATACAAGGCTCATACTCTTTAACTAAAATTCTTTGTTTTGGATTATCATTCGGCAAATTTATTCGGACAGACTCTCTTTACTATTCTTGCAATTACCCCGGCACAAACTACCGTGCTTCTCTTTACTGTCATTGTTCTTTTTTTTATATCCTTTTTAGTAGCGGGCTCCGAAATCGCTTTTTTTTCACTTACCCTTAAGGATATTAATATGCTCAAAACCCGGCAGCAGCCTTCTTTTAAAAGAATCGTCACCCTTTTAGAAACTCCCAAAACATTGCTTGCCTCTATGCTTATTGCCAATAGCCTGGTAAATATTGGCATCATACTTATTTCAAATATTTTAATGAACAGTTGGGTTGAATCGATTGGGTTAAGTGGACTGCTGGAATTTCTAATTAAGGTAGTAGTAGTAACCTCGATGCTGGTTATGTTTGGTGAAGTGCTTCCAAAAGTTTGGGCTACTCATCATAAAATTTGGTTTGCTTCTACTTCTTCATTACTCATTGAAATATTTAGCAGCCTGTTCTTCAGAATCAGTACACGCCTGGTAAGGTTAAGTGATAAAATTGAAAGCACCTTTAGCTCCGGATCTTCGCGAATGGATGATACTCAACTTGATTATGCGATTGATCTGCTGCCGGACCACGAGGCAACCAATGAAGAAAAGCAAATCCTGAAAGGCATCCGGAAATTTGGAAATACTACGGTTAAACAAACGATGCGTACACGCCTCGACGTTAGTGGCATTGAAGTAAATACTCCATTCAGAGACGTGATAAGTAAAGTGGAAGAAATGCACTATTCGAGATTTCCGGTGTATAAAAATAATCTTGATGACATTGCCGGAATTCTTCATACCAAGGACATGTTACCTCATCTTGATGAAGAAATATTTGACTGGCATTCACTCATGCGCCCGGTATTTTACGTTCATGAGCAAAAACTGATCGAAGATATTCTGCAGGATTTTAGAAATAAACGCATTCATCTTGCGGTAGTTGTAGATGAATTTGGAGGCACTTCAGGAATTATTACTCTTGAAGATGTAATGGAAGAAATAATTGGCGACATACAAGATGAATTTGATGATGAGCAGAGCGTCAATAAAAAGCTGGATGACTATAATTATATTTTTGAAGGAAAGACAATGATCAACGACGTTTGCAAAGCAATGAAATTGCCGGTCGATACTTTTGATAAAATACGCGGTGACAGTGATTCTCTTGCCGGCCTCGTGTTGGAAATAGCCGGAGAGTTTCCCCAGGTCAACGCTTCCGTGGTTACGGGTCCCTATACATTTGTGCCTTTGGCAATAAATAAAAATCGTATTGAGAAAGTTAAAATAACTTTGAAATCCGGTCACCAGGAACAAACACCGGTTTAGTTTTGAAAAAAAATCCTTTCATTCATTTTCTTTTTTTGATTTTTTCCTTTGGATTCTTATGGAGTTGCAACTCCACCTACACTTCGAAAAAAATCGGATACTATAAAATTGATTTCCCTAAAAAGCAATATGTAAAATATGATAATCCTGCGATGCCTTATTCTTTTGAATATCCTGTATATGCACAGGTAGTAAGAGACTCTGCTTATTTTGATAGCGCCAGCCAAAACCCCTATTGGATCAATATTAATTTCCCCACTTTCAACGGAAAAATTTTTATAAGCTATAAAATTATCGGGGGCACTTCCAACTATAAAGTCAAGTCAGCTTCAGGTTATAAAGATTCAACAGGTAAAAATGTATTTGCAAACCTGGTGAATGATTCGTACAACCTTACCTATAAAAATGATATAAAAGCATATTCTATAGAAGACAGCGTCATGCATACGCCAAATAATATTTCCGGAATATTTTTTCACCTCTCCGGCAGCGTGGCAACCGCTAACCAGTTTTTTTTATCAGATAGCGTCCATAACTTTTTAAGGGGCGCTTTGTATTTCGATGCTACACCAAATGAAGATTCTCTCCGGCCGGTAAATGCATTTCTTCGCCAGGATATGAACCATCTTATCAATACCCTGAAGTGGAAAACCCCATCTTAAAACGGTTTGAACCAATTTTGCAGATTTTTTAATGGATAAATATTTTGGATGTAAGGTTGAATAATAAAGCCTCATGCATAGTGGATACCGGTGTTTTTACTCCTTTAAGGTTGGGTTTTATTTTCATGTATTTTTGTAATTATGATTGAGATCAATGAAATTCTCATAAGTGACCAGGTGGTTGAAGAACAATTTGTGTGCGACCTTGCAAAATGCAAAGGAGGTTGCTGCGTAGATGGAGATGCCGGTGCGCCCCTTGAAAATAACGAGCTTAAGGAAATCACAAAGGCTTATAAAGCTGTTCTGCCTTATCTCTCCGAAGATTCCAAAAGGGAGTTAAATATTCAGGGGTTATATGTTTACGATAAAGAATTTGGATGGGTTACGCCAACTGTTTCTTCCGGCATGTGCGCCTATGGCGTGAAAGATGAAAGAGGCATTGTAAAGTGTGGTATTGAGCAGGCATACAATGATGGAAAGATAAGCTGGAGGAAACCTATAAGCTGCCATTTGTTCCCTATCAAAATAAAAAAAAGTAAATCAGGTAAACAAGACCTGGTGAATTATGAACCCCGTGAAGATCTTTGCAAAGCCGCATGCACTCTTGGTAAAAAATTGAAAGTCCCTGTACATATATTTCTAAAGGATGCTCTTATAAGAAAATATGGCAATGAATTTTATGAAACATTGTGCGCCGTTGCAGACTATCGTTTATCCAAATAATTTCCAAATATATTTTTGATTATATTTTATGAAAAGAATTTTTCAGTTCCTTTTTTTTATGCCCCTCTTAGCTGTTATTTCCTGCACGGTAAACAAGGCTAAAATTGATAATGATCTCAAAAAATTTTTTGACTCAGCGCATGTTGACGGAAGTTTTTCATTGCTTGATAATTCCTCGGGAGATATTACGGTTTATAACATGAAGCTTGATACGCAAAGAGTATTGCCTGCATCCACTTTTAAAATTGTAAACTCACTGATAGGATTAGAAACGGGAAAAATAACCGATCAAAAAATGATCATTAAATGGGACAGTATAAAAAGATGGAATGAAGATTGGAATAAAGATCTCACTATGGAAGAAGCCTTCAAGGTTTCGGCAGTTCCTTATTACCAGGAAGTCGCCCGCCGTATAGGAGGAGAGACTATGCAGCATTGGATTGATACACTGCAATACGGAAACAAAAATATCAGCGGACCCATAGATTCATTCTGGTTAAATAACACATTAAAAGTATCACCTGATGAACAACTTGGACTCGTAAAGCGATTATATTTTGACAAACTTCCTTTTCAAAAAAGAACCCAGCAGATTGTGCGGGATGTAATGTTGCGGGAAGATAACACGTTATACAAACTCAGCTACAAAACAGGATGGGGTTTTGATGAAAGCGGAAACGCCATTGGTTGGCTTGTTGGCTGGATAGAAGAAAACAGGCACGTTTATTTTTTAGTCACTCTTATAAAATCTCCTGATAAAAATATCGATATGAAAACCGTTAGATTGAATATTACAAAAGGAATTTTAAAAGAGCTTGGTTTTTTAAAAGGTGAAAAGTGACATAAACATTTAACAACTTTGCATAAATATTCATTAATAATTTAGCAGCCCGATGCTTCATTTTCAATACATAGAATATCTTATTGCCCTCGCGGCAATTCCGGTGATTTTGCTGCTGTATTACTTATTGATACGATGGAAAAAAAAAGCAACGAAAAAGATAGGAGACCCCATACTTGTAAAGCAATTAACTGTCAATTTTTCTTCTAAAAAATTTAATCTCAAATTTATTTTATATGTCCTGGCTTTTGCATTTTGCGCGATTGCCGTGGCAGGACTTGTAATACCGGATGGAACGCAAAAGATAAATAGAAAAGGCATCGACATCATGTTTGCCCTCGATGTAAGTAAGAGTATGCTTGCACAGGATATTAAACCTAACAGGCTTGAACGTGCCAAACAGGTAATCACTAACATTATTAACAGTTCACCCGATGACAGGATCGGTCTTGTCGTTTTTGCAGGGCGCGCCTACTTGCAGATGCCAATGACCATCGACCATGCAGCGGCTAAAATGTATCTTTCTTCTGCTTCGCCTGATGACATACCAACCCAGGGAACTGTTATCAGCGATGCATTGAAAATGAGTTCTGCTGCGTTTAATCCAAAAGATAAAACGTATAAAACGGTGGTCTTATTAAGCGATGGAGAAGATCATGATAAAGATGCTATTAAAGTGGTAAAACAACTTAGGGACAATGGTATTACGGTAAATACTATTGGCATTGGATCTCCGCAGGGCGCGCCGATAATGGATCCTGAGACCAACACGTACAAAACTGATGATAAAGGGAACATGGTAATTTCAAAACTGAATGAAGAGGAGTTAAGTAACATTGCTAAAACGGGGAATGGTATTTATCAGCATTATAGTTCAACTGATGAAGTGACGTCGAATATTAAAAATAAATTAGCCAGCATGGGAGAAACTGTTATCAGCGATAAATCTTTCGATTCGTTCCGGCAATTTTTTCAATATTTTTTAGCCCTCGCTTTTTTATTATTAGTAATTGAAAATTTTATTTCTGAGAAAAAAAAGATGTATAAAAAAATTACAGCAACCGGGTTTGCGCTATGGTTTATGTGCTTTTCTTCATTTGCGCAGGATGCAAAAAATGAAATCATAAAAGGCAATGAAGCTTATAAAAATAATGACTTCGACAAAGCGGAAGTTTTTTATGCCCAGGCACAGAAGGCTGATGAAAAAAATACAACAGCCAGCTATAACCTGGGAAATACACTTTACAGAAAAGAAAATGCGGAGGAGGCCGTAAATTCTTTTGATAATACCATAAAGAACACGACGGATAATGCCATAAAACAAAAAGCCTTTTATAATAAAGGAGTGGCTTATCAAAAAGCAAATAAACTTCCTGAGTGCATCCTTGCTTATAAAAATGCATTGCTCTTAAACCCAAATGACGAAGACGCCCGGCAAAATCTTGAACGGGCGTTGAAGGAGCAAAAGAAGCAGGAAAATAAAAAGGATAAAAAAGATAGCAAGGATCAGAAAAAAAATAAAGACAACAAGCAAGACCAGGATAAAAAGGATCAGCAAAAAAAAGATAGCGAGCCCAAGCCGCAGCCCTCAAAGATATCAAAGCAGGATGCTGAAGAAAAATTAAAATCGCTTTTAGAAAAAGAAAAGGCGCTTCAGGATAAATTACATAAGATTAAAGGAGCAGAAGGAGTTAACAGTCCTGATAAAGATTGGTAGATATCCATTTACCTAATTCATTGCCGCTGCTTAAACCAGCGGCAATGAACTGTAAAGCCATCAATACACAAAAAAATGAAAACAGAGCAATACCCCAGGTTTTATTTATACCAAAGAATGGTTCAGGCAAAACTTTTTATTGATAACAATTATGCTGATAAAATTGATCTTGACAATATATCAGATGAGGCATACTTTTCCAAATTCCATTTCATTCGCCTCTTCAAAAAAATATATGGCAAAACCCCTCACCAGTACTTAACTTCTATGCGAATTGAAAAAGCTGCTCAATTATTGCGTACTGGCAAAACCGTTTCTGAAGTTTGCTATGCGGTTGGCTTTGAAAGTGTAAGTTCTTTTGGCAATCTTTTCAAACACATAGTTGGTATAACGCCTTCCACTTTCTTAGAAGTACAGCGACAAATGAAAATACAAATCTCAAAGACTCCATTAAAATTTGTTCCGGGATGTTTGTATCTCAAAACGGTTGGAATGAAAAATAGCAATTTTGAAATAGTAGCTTATTAATTTGTTGCAGAACTTTACAGCTTTATTAGCCATGAATAGTTTGTTATGGCAGCATTCATTAAAATCAAAGGCAATGATTATTAAAATGACACA
>JALZAJ010000561.1 GCA_030948465.1 Bacteroidota bacterium | reverse complement strand
ATATCAATTGAGCTATTTGGAACTAAATTACCCAGCCCGGTTTTACTCGGCCCGGTTGGAGTTTTATCCATAGCGCACCCGGAGGCTGAAGTTGCTGTTGCCAGAGCAGCTAAAGATTTACAGGTACCCCAGGTAGTTAGCACCGTGTCTTCAAAAACCATTGAAGAAATTGCAGCCGTTCACGGAGATCACCCGCATTGGTTTCAATTATACTGGGGACGAAATAATGATTTTACACGAAGCATGATCAGTCGTGCTGAAAAGTCCGGATACAGCGCAATCGTTGTAACACTCGATACGAGACTGTTTGCCTGGAGAGAACGTGACATTCAAAATGCTTATTTACCTTTTTTGTATAACGAAGGGCTGGCAAATTATTTTTCAGACCCTGTTTTTCTCGCAGCAATTGGTGATCCCGCAAAAGATAAAATACAAACTATGATGCACTTTGCCAATTGCTTTTCAAATCCTTCCTCAACATGGAATGATCTTGCTGTTATAAGAAATAGCACGAAACTTCCGGTGATTGTTAAAGGCATTCAGCATCCCGATGATGCAAAAAAAGCGATTGATCATGGTGCAGATGGAATCATAGTATCCAACCACGGTGGCCGTCAATTGGATGGAGCTATTGGCGCGTTGGATACACTTGAAGCAATATCGGATGCAGTAGCCAACGAAACAACTATTTTATTTGACAGCGGAATCCGGCGCGGAGCCGATGTTTTCAAAGCAATGGCGTTAGGAGCTAAAGCCGTTCTTCTTGCACGGCCTTATGCATACGGGCTGGCGATTGCAGGGGAACAAGGAGTAAAAGAAGTACTGGCAAATTTACTGGCTGACGTTGATCTTACGCTTGGACTTGCTGGTTGTAATTCATGGGATGAGGTAACCAGAGATAGATTACATTACCGGGGTTTTTAACGTCTTATAAAAAAATCCCGCCAGTCAAATTGAAAGGCGGGAATTATAAAAGTGGTCTGATTACTTATTATAGTTTTTGCTTGTGAGAAAAATACCAGATTTTTTGCATTTTGGAACCCGTTATCATGCTCATCATTAATTCCGGAAAAAACCTATTTTGAAATATACCCGAAAAGACCATCTGTTTCATGCTCAGGCCCGGCTGCAAAGTAGAGCCATCCAGGATTGGCAGTAGTTGCGGTTGCGGGCGGAAATGAAATTCCCCATAAGCCATCAATTGCCAATGGTTTTTCTTTTGAACGAATGGGTCCTAAATACGTTCCCCACTGATCATAAATATTTATATGCCCATTGCCGAAATTGCCCACCAAAATAGCATTCGGTACCGTAACATCTCCTCCCCAAAATTCAGGCGGAGCCTGAGCAACTCCCCACGGCGCATTTAATTCGCCTTTTGATACAAAACGCCTAACTAATGAACCATTTGTATTGTAAATGTCAACGTATCCCAGGCCCGGTCCTTTTACTTCATCTCCATTGGCTCCTATCATTGCATACATAACATATAACTTGCCGCCAATATTCTGGATGTTAAATGGGGAATAATCATCCGGAATTCCGGGATCTCTAAATGGCATTTCCACTTCAGCCCAATTTTTATCGTACACATCAATTTTGTGAGCGCTGAAATTGGCAACGTACAAAAAATTTGTACCATCAACTTGCCCTATCGTAATACCGGTATATACCGCACCGCTTTTAGAATCATCCAAAGCCGTAACTGCCGCAGGGCCTCCATTCCAACCTGAAATTATGCCATCATCTCCTGCGAAAATAAACCTGGCCGGGTTTCCGTTAGGAAGCATAAAGTCAGCTGTTCCATTAAATACCTGCCCGGTTGGCTGACCTCCGGTGGCAGCATCCGCCACTGATGGAATAGTTACGGCCGGAATTACTATGTTTCCGGTTTTATCCCATACTTCACTCAGGCCGGAACCCTCGGCAGAAACCCAGGCTATACCCGACGGACTGAATGCGATTCCCCACCCGTTTATAAAAGCGGGATCGATACGTGCAGCTCCGTATTTATTGTTATTAGCTACAAGATTTACCTGGTTAAATTGTTTGATCAATCTGGCTGGGCTCTTTCTGCAACCCTGCATTACTATAAGCATGGCTATTGCTAATAAGCCGGTTGCCAGGTACCAGCTTCTTTTTTGGCGAAAACTTTTTTGCATAAAAAATTTTTTTTAAGGTTAAAAATTAAATAGGAAATTATTACGGTTCAGGGATTGAGCCGGTTCTGGTTTTGCCAGGAACTGCGATTTTGAAAAAATATTTTCACAGGGAACGTCATAAAAGAATCGGCTGAAAAAGAAAAAAGGTTGCCTTGGATAAATAAATAAAAATCAGGTGATAAAAAAGAGCTGGAAAATTAAACGGCGCTTATATGTTTTTCAAAAATAAGTGCAATACAAAAAGGATAAAAACAGGAAAGACTTGATTAAAGAAAAATGCTCGGTAAATTTTCAGGAAGCCGTGGTAAAACAGATGAACTGTTAAGATAAAGACAATGCGCCATTCCGTATTAAACCCTTCTTTCAATTGATACTCTTATATGTTATAACGGAAAGCCGTAATTGAAAAATAAATTTATTAATTAAAACTAATCATCATGAAAAATTTTATACTTTCTCTTGTAATAATAACTGGTTTTGCAGCCTGTAATAACACTCCCAAAGAGGATAGTACGCGAAACATCCGGCTACTAACCGATTCTGTTTCTTACAATAGCAACATGTATTCTGATACAAGCAAAAGGGTTGCCCCGGAACCTGTTTCTACCGCCAAAATTACTCCGCGTGTAATAACCAGGACACGAATCGTATATGCTCAGCCAGGTAAAGTTACCACACCCGTGAATCAATCACCGGCAACTACACCCCAGGTAAATACACCTCCGGTGGTAGCTACCGTGCCTACGCAGACACCAGTGCCGTCAAGTACAACCGATAATACTACTGTGCAAACCGGAAACGGAACGAATACCAATACAATTCCGGGAACTTCAACACAACCTGAAAAGAAAAAGGGCTGGAGCTCGGCTGCTAAAGGTGCCGCAATAGGAGCCGGCGCAGGTGCTATTGGCGGTGCAATACTTGCTAAGAAAAAAGGCCTGGGCGCTGTAGTCGGCGGTGTTGTAGGTGCGGCAGGCGGCTATATAATCGGGAAAGACATTGATAAAAGAAACAATAAGTTGATTAATGATTAGAAAATAAAAAAGAATATCAATTCAGATCCTCCCATTCCTTTCCATAAGGAATGGGCTTTTTTTAAACCTAACGCCATGTAGATGATAGTTTCTTCCGGTTCAAGGGCTCTACGGCAGATCGAAGAATAAGAAAATCACGATGGATAATATGAGCACTGTTAAAATTGCTGAACGCGACCTTAACACTATTTACGCTGTGGATCAAATAGATTATCAAATCGTGGCACCATATTCTCAACACGTATATCACAATGCCGGTTTTATTCGTTAATGATTCCATGTATTTCAATCCCATATTTTCAATTAAATAAAAAAGATGAATTCTAAATTAAAAATTATGAAAAATATTTTACTCGCTTTTGCAGTTGTAACCGCGTTTGCTGCCTGCAATAGCAAAAAATCAGAAACAAGAGATATCCGGTTAATGTCGGATTCGAGCGCATATAACAACAATATGTATTCTGATACCGCGAATATGACTGTTGTACCAGTACCTTTTCCCGTATCAAAGACCCCAAAAAGTGTAGTCCCGGGAGCATACACTTCACCAAAAAAAATCAGCAACACTCCTGCTTCGTCTACTACCTCTAATAACGCCTCTACACAATCAACTCAAACAACCACCCGTAAAAAAGGATGGAGCAGTGCGGCTAAGGGCGCAGTGATCGGGGGAGGCGCCGGCGCTATCGGCGGAGCGATCATTAGTAAGAAAAAGCCCGTTCAGGGCGCCATTATTGGCGGTGTAGTTGGAGCTGCCGGCGGATACATTATTGGAAAAGATATCGATAAGAAAAAAGGCCGTTAATTAATCTTTTTAAAACATTTTTTAAAGCCTTTCAGTTATTTTATAAATAATTGAAAGGCTTTTATTTTAAAATGAAATTGAAATTCACGCATCCTGTTTTCACAAAATAATTTCCTGATTTCTTTGAAGCTGCTTTCATTCATTCTATATTACGGTGATGATTACACGCATTTTTAAAAAATTGCTTGCGGAGCAATTA
>JALZAJ010000516.1 GCA_030948465.1 Bacteroidota bacterium | reverse complement strand
GTAAATCTGCACTTACCTACAAATCAATGGGCATGAGCATTACAGCAGACCGCATCGCGATGCTGCAGCAACAGGATCAATTGGGAACCCACATTGTGATAAATGATTTAGTGCTTGCGGATGGCAGAGCCGGTGGCACAGAAGTTATCATTAAAATGCCTTTGTAATTTGAGCTGAGATAGAAGAAAAATAAATTTTACAAATTCAACATTCAATAAAAGTCTTAATAGAAAAAATTATGTTTTTGGAAGCAAACCTTGTTACCTTATAAACAAGATAATTGAATAAGGTAAAAGATTATAATTTTTTTTTCTACTAAGTATCCCAACAAGGATGGCCTTGTGTTTTGAGAACAATGACTCTAAGTACTCCGGAAGTTTGCCAAAACCAAGAAGGTTTCTTTGGAGAGTTTTTTTATTTAAAAAGTCCCTAAAAAACCTCCTTGGTTTCATGGAGATTTCGAGTTATATAGAAGTATCCCAACAAGAGGATGGCCTTGTGTTTCGATAACAATAGCTCAATTTTTAAAACTTTGATTTTCACGCGATAAAAATCGAGTTATATAGAAGAAGCTTTTTAGAAATTAGTTTAAATATTTTGTATTGATGTTATTAAAACTTAGTAGAAAATGGCAGATGCATAAATTGACCTTATTACCTTATTGAGTCGCAAATATTTTTTTATTGAATAAGGTAATAAGGTTAAAAACTTAAGTAAAATAATTCTACTAAGGTTGAAATACAATCAAAAATTCATTTTTAAACAGCTTCTAAAGTTAAAAACAACAATTCAATCCTAAACCGCAATATTTAATAATGATCAAAGCAATACTTATAGACGATGAAATGCATTGCCTTAAAACGTTAGCAATGTTGCTTAAAGAGTATTGTGCAAATGTGCAGGTATTGGAAAAATGCAATGACAACGCTACAGGTTTAAAGGCAATTGAACGCACAAGCCTGATCTTGTATTTCTTGATATCGAAATGCCGCAGATGAATGGATTTGAAATGCCCGAAAGGCTTCCTAAAATTAATTTCGCAGTTATTTTTACCACAGGTTATGATCGGTATGCAATTAAAGCCATCCATATCAGCGCACTTGATTATTTATTAAAACCTGTTGAGCCAAAGGAATTAGTAGATGCTGTTAAGAAGGTGGAAGAACAACGTCATTACCAATAGCCGAACAGTTTGAGATGTAATTCTCTCATTCTTTTTTCTTAATCAAACTAATCTTTCCGCTTCGCTCCATAAATATTTCATCAATATTTTCCAGGCCGTTTTCATTAAGATTTATTCTTACTTCTTCCATAATATCACCAAAGCTTAACAGGCATTTTCTTAAATTTTTATCATTGAGGCTTCCATCCTTATATAAAGAATAGGGTTTACCCTTTACGAGATGGCTTATTGCCCGGTGGTTTACACTGATAGCGGCAATTATTTTATGAATAACTACCAAAGCAACTGAGGCAAGCATAGTGGGAATAAATGGGGAGGCGCCTACAATGCCGCGGGCCAGCACCGCACCTAAAATAATCGTGACACAAATGTCAAATGCACTTTTAATTCCGAACATGCGCATGCCGGTATAACGGATAAGTATAAGTGCAATAAAGAACGTGAGAATGGCGCGCAAGCTCATTTGCATAGCATTGAGGTTACTTCCTTCGCCAAAAAGTTCATGAAGGGTTTGCATATAATATTATTATGGTTGCTTTTGAAGTTTTCACGTCCTTTAGATTTGTATTTAAAGAATTATATAAACAATTCTATTACTATTACCTTTTCTTTTTCAGCTACTTTTTTCTTTTAAACATTCACAATTTTGTGTGGATAAACCTAACCAGCGGCAGCGGCTCATTAATATATACGGTCAATGCTTTCTATACTATGCAAAGATGCAATCCCGCCGCCGTTTTTTTCATTAGTGTCCCTATAACAATCAGGGGGTTAAATACCCATTATTAAGTACCAGGCCGATGGGGCAAAATGGTTAGATTCTTCACAAAATTAAATTTAATAAAATGAACACTGGCACAAAATTCTTTCTGGGTATTCATGTTTCAAAACCTTACTTTAAGGTATTGCTGATGGTAGAACCAATCATGAAAAACAGGCTATTGTAACGGAGCGGGTTGACAATACAAATGCAGGATTAAAATGGATTTGAAAAATGGTTTAAAAAAACAGGTACCCGTTTTGAAATATTTTCCGGGTCCGGCACAATCTCCCGGATTCGCATTATATTCGATTTCCACAAAGTTTCCGGAATATATTTTCAATTCAAGTCTTCGCCATTGCAATCAAAATAAAAGCCCATGTTATATCTATTACAGAATCATAGTAAAATAAGAGTAGGCAGGTTCATTTTGCTGACCGGTTTATTGGTCGGTACACTGGACATACTTTCTGCCTTTGTTGATTATTTTATTAACACAGGTAAGAACCCTTTAGCGGTCCTTACTTTTGTTGCCAGTGGAGCCTTTGGAACATCCGCGGTTGGAGGAGGTGCCGGGATAATGATAATGGGACTTTTATTCCATTATTTTTTTGCATTCGCTTTTACCATTATTTTTTTTATGCTTTATTCCCGCAACAGAAATCAATTTTCAAAAAGCAGGATAGTAACGGGTGTGCTGTATGGCGTGTTTATTTGGCTAATAATGAATCTCGTTGTTGTACAATTATCTAATGCTCCGCATGCAGCAATCAAAGACATGAAAATTGGAAAAATTAGTAAATCAATGCTCATACTTATTTTTATGATTGGGTTACCGCTCTCATTTATCAACTACAACTATTTCAATCAGAAGCTTGAAAAAGAATAGTCGCAAACAACCCTTAACTTGTCGGTGTTGCACCCGAAATAATTTGATTATTGCATATACTTTTGCATAGAAACGCAGAAGATGCGAATGCTTCTCAGAAAAAAATTCTTCACTAAAAAAAGAACAAAAAATGCGCAAGCTCATGTTATTCGATCACGTATCCCTTGATGGATTTGTTGCCGGTCCCGAAGGAGAAATGGATTGGATAAAAGTGGATAATGAATTGTTTGATTTTGGAGGTAAGTTGATTGATGAAGCGGACACCGGACTATATGGAAGGGTGACCTATGAAATGATGCAGAACTATTGGCCCGGAGCGGCGGATCTACCTAATGCAAGCAAGCACGATATTGAACATTCGCAGTGGTATAATAGAGTTGATAAAGTAGTGATTTCGAAATCACTGAAAGGAAGTGATCTTGAAAAAACGCAGATCATCTCCGGCAACATTCAGCATGAAATTACAAAGATCAAAGAGCAACCGGGACGCAACATCATAATGTTTGGCAGCCCTTCTGCTGCCTATTCACTCATGGAGTATAACCTGATTGATGAGTATTGGATTTTTTTAAATCCAATTCTGATTGGCAAGGGTATTTTATTATTTAAAAATATACAGCATCAGATCCACCTGAAACTTGCGGCGACAAAAATTTTTCAGTCAGGAGTTGCAGCGCTTAATTATAAAAAAGAATAAATTATGTGTCGATCATAACGGTTCAATATCCATCCTGGCAATCCTGTTATTATGTAGGGTAAAAATATGCCTGATCGTACTGTCTGAAAGCATATTTCCTTTTAGATCCTTAACCCACATTGCAGCTAAGCGGATGAAAATGCCATCTGGTTGTGAGTTTGAGTTTTTTTTAATTACGGCAGGGGACTACAGATTTTTTCCGGGTGAAGGGTTGCTGTTTATATTTTAATGCTGAATAAATCTCTTTTACCTGCTGTGTTGGCTTACTGCATTGGCGGATGGCGATTTGTTGTCCATAATCATTTTGCATGTAGTGGTTACTTGTGGGAACCCTTCGCGGTATAGACGTCAGTCAATCTATTTTCAGCATCGTACATATATTTATGATAAAACGCATCGGGTATACCAGGCTGGTACGCTACTTCATTTACTTTGCCGCTTATAAGATCATATTTATAAACCATCTTTTTAAATCGGTTGCCGGCGGCAGCTTTATTTAAATTTATTTATGCTAATTTGAAAAACAAAAACAACCACATGAAGAAATATATTGCACTCGTTTTACTTTTAGGCGCAGCGCTTTCAACCCATAAACCCGCTTCGGCTCAAAATAAGCTCTATACTGCACCGTTAGGTGTTGAGGCGTACACATTCAGAAAAAGCTTTCCCGTGGATGTAGCCAAAACACTGGACACAATAAAAGCGATGGGGTTTACGGAAATGGAAGGTGGCAGCAATAAGATGCCGCCGGAAGAGTTTAAAAAAATGTGTGACGAACGCGGTATCAGCATACCAGCTACCGGCGCGGATTACAACCGATTGGTAACGTCTCCCGACTCCGTAGCACAAAATGCAAAAGCATTAGGAGCGCACTTTGTAATGTGTGCATGGATCCCGCATAAAGGTGCGCTCACCATCGACGATGCGAAGAAGGCAGTAAATGATTTCAACAAGGCCGGGAAAGTTTTGAAAGATAACGGGCTTACACTTTGCTATCATGCGCATGGCTATGAATTTCAGCCATACGATGGCGGTACGCTGCTTGATTATATCATTAAAAATACCAACCCGGAATATGTATCCTTTGAAATGGACATTTTCTGGATACAGTTTGGCGGAGGCGATCCTGTTGGATTGCTAAAAAAATATGGCGACCGCTGGAAGCTCATCCATTTAAAAGACATGCGAAAAGGCACCGTAAAAGACCTTACCGGTGGCACTGCCGCCGAAAACGATGTACCGCTTGGCGAGGGTGAAGTTGATATTCCCGGTGTAATAAAGGAAGCAAAAAAAATAGGGATTAAGCACTTCTTTATTGAAGATGAGAGCAACCACGAGTATGAAAATGTGCCAAAGAGTATTGCTTATTTAAAAGGGCTTACAGAGTAATATTGAGCCATGTTGCTTTACAGAAACGCTGTTCAAAATGACCTCCCGGTAATTGTAGAAATCTATAATTCCACCATCCCTGCAAGAATGGTTACCGCAGACACCGAACCGGTAAGTGTTGAAAGCAGGCAAATGGTTTGAGGAACACAATTCTTTTAAGAGGCCGCTTTGGGTAATTGAAAATGCAGATGGTGAAATTATCGGATGGATCAGCTTTAATCATTTTATGGAAGGCCCGCCTACAATGCCACTGCAGAAATAAGCATCTACCTGCACC
>JALZAJ010000499.1 GCA_030948465.1 Bacteroidota bacterium | reverse complement strand
TTCATTAACTGGCCGTCAATTCTAATACCGGTAATGTTGCCCCAAGGCGCTAATTCCGTCTGGGCATAGGTAATGCTTCCACATACTAACTGTAGCATATAAACGCTAATAAATACAATCAACGGATGCCTAAAAATATGAAGGTCACTTTTTTGCTTCGGCATTACAGCAGATTATTTATTTGAATTCTATTTGATAAAACCAGGCTCATATCAAATGTAAAATACTTTTTCTATCAAAAAAAAAATGGATAACGCCGCATTGTGCATTTTTATGTTTTACGAAAAGTATATGTGGAATTCTGCTTTGCCAGTCATTGACTGCAGGTAAAAATTATCTGCCGGGATTTTTTTACAAATAAAAAACCCGCACTTTTTGCGGGTGTTTTTGGAATAAATTAATTCCGGGGTTATAGCTTTTAAAAGGATAAATTGGATGCCTTTTTACAGGCTGGTTTTCTTTAGATATTTGATTGTTACAGGTCTTAAAAATTAAAAAAACAGAAGTTGACTGATATCGGATTTTTAGTTTTCATGGATTTGGAAACGGGCTCTTTCAATTGGATTTTGGATTCTCCGGTAACTCCCGGGATGATTAATGTTTGTTGAACATCAATCAACTTCTGGTACAAAGATACCCTGCTCATGTTCCCTGCACAAGAGCAGTACTGCTTAATTATTCTTTGATTGAAATTACGGTGCATCCGGGTAAAAACACGTGATGAATAGGAACAATTGATGATAATTCAATACGAAATTAAAAACCCGGGGTCGCTTATTATGAAGCGGAAAAAAACGGGAACAAAGGCTTCTTTTTTGAAAAAGATACAAAGGGTTCTCTTTGAAAGAAAATGCAGGCAGTTTATAAAAATTAAGGAATTTCCTGTATCCATATTCTTATATCATGCGGTGCAAATTCATCGCCGCCAAAATAAGGATAAAGCCTGTAACCCACTGCATTCAGGGTTGTACTTTTCCTAATAAGCGTATCTGCTTTATCATTTAAAGTAAATGTGTAAAAGCCATCACCAATTTTTATTGAACAGAAATTTTCTGCGTTTATGCTTACGGTTCCTATTTCTTTAAAGCGCATGGTTCCATCATTATAGACATACCCGAATAACCGCAGGGAATCATCATTCCATCTCCATCCAAACCTCGCGCTAAATTTATGATGATTGGAATTGTTATCGGAGAATCCATATAATTTATTGATATCGTATTGATTTCGTGGTTCGCGGGTTGTATAAATAGCAGAACTATCAAACTTCACCTTAAATTTCAGTTCAGAATATACGACAGGCATATATACGTTTTCATCGCAGTATTGCTTTCCTTCCGGAATAGTGTATTGTATATAATTTGATGAAACAGTTGTGGTTAAAATCATTTCCTTGTCTGGTACCGGCAGGATTTCTTTTTTACATCCGGGTAGTAATATAATACACAAGACTGGCAACCAGTGTTTATTTTTCATAGGGATTTTATTTGTGTTGAAATAAATTGCAGCAATAGTTTTCACTTAGTAAGACTCCCTAATGCCTTCGATAATTAGTTCGTAAAAAACGACATCATCCTAATGCATATTGTATAAAATTTGTTCGTAAATAAATCGGGGATTTTTAAAAAATCACTCATTGATAAATTGCCAGGTTCTTGCAATAAAAAACCCCGCATTTGCAGGGTTCTTTATGGAATAATTTTAATCCCAGGGGTAACGTTTTTAAAAGGATAAGTTGGATGTAATTCAGTGTTTGGTTTTTCGTGGGATTGGCGGTTATTTATAAATATTGGAAAAAGAAAAGTAGAAGTTGACTGATATCGGATTTTTAGTTTTCATGGATTTGGAAACGGGCTCTTTCAATGGATTTTGGATTCCCGGTAACTTCCGGGATGATTAATGTTTGTTGAACATCAATCAACTTCTGGTACAAAGATATACCCGGCATGTACGTTGCGCAAGAGCAGTACCGCTTAATTATTGTTGTATAAAAATTACGGTATCACGGGTAAAAACACGTAAAATCAATATGGAATTTCCTTTATTTGAGTGATCCTGGCCTTCTTCAAACCCCCTTAACCCGAAGGGAGGAAATCCGTAAGGGCTTAAGCAGGCACTTTCACCGGTGCAAAAATAGGTGAAGATAGGTATGATAAGCTCTTTCAATAATGCCTAAAATACCCTTATCCTTTTCCCGGCTTCAATGGCCTTACTTCCACCTTACTCGGCAGCGTGCGCGGATTCATATTCAAAAGATCAAGTACCATTTGCCCGATATCTTCAGGCTGTATTTTCCAGGCATCGGCATCGGAAGGCGTATGCTCATTAAAATGGGTGGCAACTGATCCGGGCATGATGGTAGTTACTTTAATACCATGCTTCCGCAAATCAAGCATAATGGCCTGGGTAAAGCCTACGAGACCAAACTTGCTTGCATTATAAGCAGATCCTTCGGCAAAAAAATTAGTGCCCGCAAGGCTCGCTATTGTTATAATATATCCTTCCGATTTTTTTAAATGCTCAAGGCTTGCCTTCACGCTATTGAAAACACCGGTAAGGTTGGTATCAATTGTCTTTTTCCAGTCTTCTTCAGTTAAATTTTCAATAGAAGCAAAATGGCCAACCCCTGCGTTAGCGATCAGCACATCGAGCTGCCCGAAATAATCAGTTACTGTTTTAACAGCTTTTGTTTCCGCTGCAAGAGAGCTCACATCCGATTCCAGAGCCAGCACTTTTGAAGCATCTTTACTTAACGAATCTGCAGCCTGTTTTGCGGCT
The DNA here is from genome assembly GCA_030948465.1 of Bacteroidota bacterium. Classification (GTDB taxonomy): domain Bacteria; phylum Bacteroidota; class Bacteroidia; order Chitinophagales; family Chitinophagaceae; genus Ginsengibacter. Next base: position 1,097 of record JALZAJ010000499.1, on the reverse strand, counting down.
GATAAATTACGGCTGGTAATAGCAACTCTCATCCCGTTGTCTAGTAGAATTTTTGCGGTTCCATATCCTATTCCTTTTGATCCGCCGGTTATATAGGCAACTTTATCTTTCAGCATATTTATAATTTTTTGATTTTTTTTTGATTAATTTTTTTTTGATGAAAAGTTTTAAACCTATTTCTTAATAATTGAATTTTTACAATTCACAAAAACCGTGCGGTTTAAATCAGCCTTCAAATTTTACTTCATTAAAGTTGACGAAATTGGCCAATGAATTAACTCCGCATGATCCTTCAGCAGAAGGCTGGAAATTGTATGTTTGTATTTCATGAAAAGTTTTCACCCGGATATTCGTACGGTGCAGGTAACGCGTTACGTAACACCTTTGCGTGAAGGAGGCTCTCTTCCGGCAATTGTGGAAGCGGATGATGACTTTTTATATGTCCTTAAATTCAGGGGCGCAGGGCAGGGAGTAAAATCGCTTATTGCAGAATTAGTAGGTGGTGAGTTAGCCCGCGCAGTGGGATTGCATGTGCCGGAAATTGTATTTGCTGCTCTCGATGAAGCGTTTGGCCGTACGGAACCTGACGAAGAAATTCAGGACCTGCTGAAAGCAAGTGCAGGTTTAAATCTTGGCCTGCATTATCTTTCAGGGGCTGTTACCTTCGATCCGGTTGTAACAAAGATTGATGCCGGTGAAGCTTCAAAAATTGTGTGGCTCGATAGTTTTCTAAAGAATGTGGATCGTACTTCGCGGAATACAAATTTACTTTGGTGGCATAACGAGTTGTGGTTAATCGATCAGGGAGCCGGCTTATATTTTCATCATTCCTGGCACAATTGGAAAGAGCAGGCCGCACGGCCTTTCACGCATATAAAGGATCACGTATTACTATCGCAGGCGAATGAATTGGATCAGGTTGATAAGGAATTTCATACACTCCTGAATGATGAAATTATTCACTCCATAATAGCTTTAATACCGGATGAATGGTTATTAAAAGATGCACCTTTCACAAGCATTGAACTTCACCGGCTGGCGTATGAAAATTTTTTAATTAAGCGACTCGATCATTCAGCCGTTTTCGTAAAAGAAGC
>JALZAJ010000449.1 GCA_030948465.1 Bacteroidota bacterium | reverse complement strand
AAGGCATGGCCAAGCCATGATCCTGGCTCTCCGGCACCTTTAGCTCCTCCCCGCGGTACTGTCCATTTTTGTGATTTATAATATTGTTCTTCCGCCGATTTAGGAAGGTTTATTCCTATATAGCATCCTCCGTATAAGTAAATTGCCTGTATCAATTGCTGCCGGTTTTTAAAATCCAATTTTGCAAAGGCGGTTATTTTATGCCCGGCAATTCCATTTTTGCGCCAATATTTCAACACTTTAATGGCTTCGATAGGATTCCCAATTCCATCTGTTTTTGGATTAAAACTGGTAACATTCGTGTAAGCTTCCACGATAGCCTTGGTTGTCGGCTTATGAAGCTTTCCGATGTTTGAGGTCCATGTCATTATTAAATGGCCTGCCGCGGCACAAGTACAATCGTTTATTTTTAGATTGCCCAGTGTTCCCCATTCATTCTCTGGTATTTTATTTCCCCAGTTATATTCGTTAGGAATTTTAGCTACGTTTTCATGAGTTAAATAATCCGACAGATCAAAAGTTCTGGAGTCGTGTACATAAGGAAGCCTTCCGGATTTGACTTTAACCGCGGGTGGTTTCTCCAATTTTTGTTTCATAAGTATGAAGTTCCTCAATTAATATTTAATGGATGCCAGAACACAATTGGTACTTATTTAAAAGTAAGGTGTTATGAAACATTCGAAAGAAAACTTCAATCGAATCACAACTCATCCATTTCAAATATTTTTCTAAAAGCAACCTGCATTTTATTTATCTCATCATTGGTGAGCCCGGCAAACTGCTCTCGCCTTCTTTTTGGAAACACACCTTTATTCTGGTGAAGAAACATTATCATCAGGTCAATATCTTTATCGGGCATATCTACTATTTGCTGTATTGCTTCTTAACTTCATCATACCGTTGTATAAAAATGAGTTCATCCGGCATATTTCAGATCATCATACTTTAAAGCAAATTCCAGGTGTAGCAAAGGCGTATCGTTTGCAACGGCATATTTTAATCCATACACCTGTTCTATATTTCCTTTCGAAGTAAGCCCGATGGAATCATTGCTTCCTATGTAGGAGTTATGCGTCAATGAATACCCGTTTAACCCATAGTGTTCTTTTAACCAAAGACTCCCTGCTGATATGGTAGGCATAACTTATTCTTTACGGTAAAATAGTTATTTATTTAAATGATTACGGTAAAACGATTATTTAGACTCTCCAAACAGTAAAATCATTATTTGTTACGTAAAAAATTATGCAGGTAGCTCTTTTCAAGCCTGCTTTCCCACGGGTTTTAACTGGTAAAGCAATATAGTTGAATAATAAACTTGCTTCCTTCACCTTCTTTACTCTCCACTTTTATTTCCCCGCCATGCGCTTTTATAATATCATAACTCAAGCTCAATCCTAATCCTGTTCCCTGCCCTGAAGGCTTCGTAGTAAAGAAGGGCTGAAAGATTTTATCCATTATTTTTTGAGGAATGCCGGCGCCGTTATCCTTAACCGTTAGTTGAATCACTGCATCTCCTGACCTTGTTCTAATAATGCTTGTACTTACGGTAACTGCCGGTTTGTATTCTTCGCTTTCCGGCACCTGTTCCGATGCCGTCTGGGGTGACCGGAGATTTTTTTTCTTTTCTTGCACCGCATAAAATGCATTATTAAAAAGATTCAATAACACTCTTCCAATATCCTGCGGCACTATATTTATTTTATCAATTGTGTTATCAAAGTTTGTTATGATTCCGATAACTATCGGGATAGCATTTGCCATAGGCATCCCTTCGGAAAAATCTTTTTCCTTCGCACGCAAACCATGATAACTCAACCGCAAGTATTCATCGCATAAAGCGTTAATATCAGTGGGTTCTTTTATGCCTGTATTTTTTCTGGAGTGTTGCAGCATGCCTTTTACAATAGCATCGGCACGTTGACCATGATTATTTATTTTTTCTTCGTTGGCTTCAATATCATTAGCAATGGTTATTACTTCTTCGTAATTGCCTTTTTCAATGGCTTCTTTCATTTCAGCAATCAAATCTGTATTTACTTCTGAAAAATTATTGATGAAATTTAACGGGTTCTGTATCTCATGAGCAATGCCTGCAGTTAGTTCGCCGAGCGATGCCATTTTCTCTGATTGTATAAGTTGAGCCTGCGTCGATTTAAGTTCTGTTATGGTTTCCTGCAGTTCCTTTTTTTGTAATGATTCTGCGTTGAATGCACGTTCGCGAACGTTTTCGAAAAGAATCGAAATAAAAAAAATTATTAAGATGAGCCCGCTATAACAGGACAAGGTGAAGAAGATATTTTTGTATAAAAACGGGTAAGGAAAAACATAGCCCTTATAAGTCATTCGGCTTAAAACAATAACGACGAGAACAGCGATGAACGCCCAGAACGATCCGCTTTTTTTACCTGCCAGTAATAGTATAACAATGGGCGTGGTAGCCAGCCACGGCAGTACGGGAGATTGTAATCCTCCGGAAAAATATATACTTCCTGAAATACAGCCTATTCCTGCAAGGCCAAAAAAATTTGAAATAAAAATAATGTCAAGACCTGCTTTTACCAGAACTAATAAAACAGCAAAAACCAAAAACGCAATGAACATGATAATTTCACCCATTACGAAACCGGCCGTCCATGAAATAGCCACATAAAAAAGGGAGAAAACTGCCGTGGTAAAAAGCGTGTATGCAATTAAACGAACACGCCGCTGGTATTCATTATCACGTGTATCTGAAACAGGTATAAAAAATTCAACAACTTTTTTAAGCATAATACTAAATTATGTCAACTACCCTGTTATTTTAAGTGCGATAAAATATGCCAACCAAATCCAGAGACCTTCTATAACGCCCGGCAGCAACTGGAATGCATAATTCCTTTTATGCATTGCCTTAAAAAATACAGGAAGCATACTGCATATCATTCCTTCCCCTAAAATAATATACCATGGCGTATTAAAAATCATTTTACAATTGACGTAATACCACCAGCTTGCATTTTTTGCCCAATGTTCGAATAAAGGAATAACTGCAAATCCTATAATCGTTGAGGCCACAATGCTTACCCAAATTTTTTCTGTATTGCTTATGAGCCAGCCTAAATAGCCAATCTGTATAAGTATAACGGCCCATGCAAAAGGCATGTAAAGTGGGGAACAGGCGATCATGGGCTCACCCGTTGCATATATAAGTGTGCCCGTGGTTTTCACCAACCAGCAATCTGCCAGCAACTCAACAAAACCTGCGGTAATGCCGAAGACAAGCAGGCGTTTTAAAAAGGTATCTTTTTTGGCAACAGCAAACCAGGTAAGTACGCCGTACATGCCAAACGAAAGTATAAAACCAGAGCGCCAGGTAAGTTTAAAACGTGCACTTATTGCTGCAACACCTACGGTGATGATAAGGGTGATAATAATAAATATTGCTTCTTTCTTTTTTAGCTTTTGAAGCAGTCGTGGCACCAACATATTGATTGGCTTGTGTAAAATATAATGACACAATATATTTACCTAAGATAATTTAAATATTATACATATTGCTATTTAGCAAAACCGTAAAGACGCTCTTTTATCCGGCAAAATAAAAGAGCAGTGAGTAAACGCCTTACCTTAATTATTATTTAAATTTGAAAGATACCTGCAGAAGTCACACCTTTTCTTTACAGTAAATGATATACAATGCCAACAAAGAAAGTTATTATCCTGGGAGGTGGTGTAGCCGGTATGAGCGCAGCACATGAATTAATAGACCGGGGTTTTGAAGTGCAGGTATTTGAAAAAAAAGTACAACTTCCGGGTGGTAAGGCACGCAGCGTTAATGTACCTGATGCGGATGCAGGTGAACACTATAACCCCTTGCCGGGCGAACATGGATTTCGTTTTTTTCCCGGCTTTTACAAGCATGTCATTGATACCATGAAACGCATTCCTTTCGCTGGAAATAAAAATGGCGTGCTCGACAATCTTGTTGCGGCACCACATGTAATGCTTGCCCGTACCGGTAATGATCCCATTGTGATGCTGGATAGTTTCCCTAAATCATTTGCTGATTTTAAATTTTTATTGCATTCATTACATCAGCATACGGGCTTAAGCCGTGAAGATGAAGAATTTTTTGCCCTTCGTGTATGGCAGCTAATAACGAGTTGCCGGGCGAGACGGGAAAATGATTATGAACGTATGGGATGGTGGCAATACACCGATGGCGCCAACAGAAGCGA
>JALZAJ010000441.1 GCA_030948465.1 Bacteroidota bacterium | reverse complement strand
TTGATTGACGATGCCTCGCTTGCTTTAGTAAAAATTTCACTGTAATAATGTTGACTTAATGTTTTCATATAAAAAAGATAGCTTGAAACGCTTCAAAAGGGAAGATACTTCTATTTCCGTTCATTAGCACAGGCATCCGCACAATGTCATTTACTTAAGTTCTGAAGGAGCTGCCAGTTTATAGTAATTACAATGAAATAAAATCTTTTAGCTCCATCGGAGTTCCTTAAGCTACAAAAATATAGGTAACTCGTACGGGGTTAAAGATTCAATTTTTACTATAAACAGGTTGTTAATCCGTAGCATAAAATCCTTAACTAAATAACATTGACCAGACGGCGGCTCTCACGAGTGATTGATCTTGCTTGCGAAAGGAATGGAACACCCATGGAGGTAAGGTGTGTAAAGAGAAGACTGAAATCGTGGCATTACCTCCTTTCATTTTAATTATAATTAAAATCAAAAAACAAGTGGTGCAAAAACTTTTTTGAAAAACTTTACACTCTCCAAAATTATTCCACGGCCCTTAGTAATTTTTTGATTGTTATTAATTCAAACTCACATCAAATTCGATAGCTATCTGATTTTTATCTTCATTCAAAGAATAATCCTTCACCACATTATAAAGCGTGTCTCTTTCAACAGGAACTCGTTTCGCCTGCTTAATAAGCACCAATTCCTCTGTACTCATAGTAGGATTTTGTTCTTCACTCCCCGCTATGGAATAAATTTTTTGTGGAATCATCAATGGTGCCATCCATATCATAATGGAGCTTTCAGGCACATTGCTCATATCATTATTTTGGTTGCGAAACTTAAGTGGAATGAATGTGTTGAATCCATTTGTTGTACTTGCAGGTCGCGTAACCTCAGCATGTGATCAATGCGATGTGAATAATTTTCTATGTGGCCGTAAAGCATGGTGACGTTGGCATGAATTCCTAAATTATGCGCCGCCTCATGAATTTAGCCAACCTTCTGCGTCAACTTTATCTGCCTTAAAATGATTTTACCTACGCTGCTTCCGGGTACTTATAATTGACCACGAACTTAAACAGGATTAATAATTCTATTAAAATAATAAAACACTAGAGCTGAAGCCGCCCATAAAGCGGATTACAGAAACCCCATATTAATTATTGTAACTTTATTAATCTATAATGTTTGGAAGCATGAAGAAAAAAAAGCGGCAAAAAAATGAAATGGAATTTGAATCGTGAGTTGAAAACAAAGATGGAAGCCGCATTTATTCTTTTGAAATAGTTGGTAAATTGGGTTGGAAAGCAAAATATTTAAAAGAAGTGGACGCTGAAGAAGTAACCATAAAATTCTGGCAGGAAGTATATGACGAAAGCGGTATTCTAAGAGAAGTACACGAAAAGTATCCGGTTGACACCGGGCATAAAAAAATATAAAATGATCACAAAAAAAATAATAGCTGATAATTTGCTGCGCTACCTGCAACATCATTTGTCTTTGGAAGATCTTGTAAACTGGGCAGAGCAGTCGCTTGCAACCTCTTCTTATGAAGATGATAGTGCTCACACTATAAGGAATACGCTGGCTCAACTCGGATTAGCTGATGTGAAAGCTTTTGGCCTCGAATGGAAAGATTGTGAAGCTATAATGGAAACCCTTGGCTTTAAATTAGAAGTGAATGCTTTAGCACTGGCTTAGTTTAACCTTGTAGCACTTCAAATATTCGAAGACGTAAAGTATCTTATTGCCGCCTGTATTTTCTTTCTATAATTGCATGAAAAATCAAAGTGTATTCAACTCCCTGTAATTTACTACAGAATGAGGTTTTACATCATCAATGTCTGATTCATTAATTATAATCACTTTTAGGGTATCTCCATTGTTGTCAAATATTTCAAGACAATAGCCCGTTTGGTCTTCATGTTTGATAATTTCTACAATGGTGGCAACATCACCTTTTTCCAAATGCTCTGCTGGTAAGGCTTTAGACAGGATCACCTGTTGATACAATTCAAATTTTTTATTCATCATTATCAGGATATAAGGTTAAATAAAAAACATTTACAAATACTAATAGAGGCCGCTATTGTGTGTTCGTACTGAAGGTTTTTCAGCAAAACACCACCAACACCCATTATAAAGTGACGCGAATGAGACATGCATATGCTTACTGCTTTGACTCGTGTAGTTGCCTATCGTAGTAATGTAATTATTCCCTTTCTGTGAACAATATTATGGGTACCATATTTTTTATATTGAAGGATATATATATAAGAGCCCAAAGGCAAAGATTTTTTTTTCCATGTTCCATCCCAATATGCCGTTACATCTTTTGTTTCAAATATTTTTTGCCCCCACCTGTTATATATTCCTAAATAAAAATTGGCAACCAGGGAACAGGTTGTGAGCACTTTAAATACATCATTATTACCGTCACCGTTTGGTGTAAAAGCACTGGGGATCTCAATGGGACAATCCGTACATTGTTTAAAATCAACTTTTATATTGCTGGTGTTGCTACAACCATAATTGTCAGTCACTGTAAGTGAATAAGTGCCGGCCTGCTTTATAGTATATGAAGGAGATGTACTGCCATCCTGCCAAAAATATTTTAAGCCAGGCGGGTTGGCCTGCAGTATTAATTTTTCACCTGCACAAAGGGTAGTATCATTACCAAGTGTAACTACTTTTAAAGCACCGGGATCAATATTTACAGGCGAAGAAACAATACATGTATTGGGGAATAATAAACGCACATTATAAATGCCTGCGGAAGACATGCGCGGAACAGTATATTCGGGATTTGTTGCACCTACGATTGCAATACTGTCTTTATACCATTGGTAAGTAACATTAACTGCAGGTGGTGCTGTTAATTGTATGCCACCCAAACAATCATTGCTTACAGTTATTGTTTTAAAAGCAAAGTTGTCTTCCTCTGATAAAGAAAAATTATCTGCGTAGCAATAAGAACTAGAACCAGCACCATAATTTACGCAATCCGGGCCAACTAACAATACTTTTATATCTGCAGAAGGTACAAAATCTATCCTGACCTTTACCCAGTTGCCGTTACCATATACAGCAATTGACCCTAATTGTTCCCACTCATAATTAGGTTTAGAAGGGTCTATAATTAAGGGACATCCTTGGCTAATATAATTTGTATATCGTGAAGCAGTGCAGTCGGGATTTCCAAACAGCGTAAGTTTATAAGGCACCTGAAAAATTTTATTAAATTTATCTTTGGGACTAAAACCAATATAACCCTCGAAGGTGTATTTTCTGTTGGCACGTAAAGTATTATTTAAACAAGTGCCGGCATAATATTTATTGCCGTATCCATTATCCCCGTGATTCGATAGCAAAATATATCCTTTACCATCCGGTAAAGGATAGGGAGGCGGAAATGTGTCCGTGTTGGTAAGTAAATATTTATAAGGGCAATCAAGATTATAGTAAGGCACATTAGCACTTGCTGGCTCGGAGAACCAGTAAGGAAAGTTTTGCACTCCTAATCCATACGAAGGGTCAGTAGGGCACGTAACGTAATCTTCAAACGAGGGATTATTAAGATAATTCAGGTCTGGCAGAGAATCTTTACAAGAACAATCGGGGTCTTTTAAGTCAACCAGACCGTCATTATCATCATCTTTACCATTATCGCATTTTTCCTGCGCATTTCCTTTTACAGATGTTAGTATCATCAGCAAAAATATTACAATAAACTTTATGGCAGGCATAGTCAAATTTAAGAAATACTTAGTAGATTGCTTATCAATCTGCTGACGAATATCAAGTTTTGCACTTAAACAAAATATGTAAACGAAAACAGTTAGCTGTTTTTTTCGGGCGAAAATTTTTTACGAAAACCAGTAAGCACACTAATCGTATTAACCCATCACTAACGTTCAGACATATAAAGAAAATACTTAGATCATAACATCTCCAGTTGATATTTGGAGCCATAGATTTATAATTTACTCCTCTCATAAACATCTTCCATCGCCAACTTCACATCAAGCGTTTCAATAAAAATTTGTTCATCGATTTTATTATATTCTTTCAATTGCCAAAGTCCTTCTTTGTTGATTGCGAAATGCTCCACATGAATGGATACGGAGTCTACGAGAATATAATTTTTCAATGCCTTAATTGCACGGTATAACATAAACTTTTCACCGCGATCATAATTGCGGGTAGAGAGAGAAAGTATTTCAATAATTACAGTTGGATGTACAGAAGTATTTTCATCCTCATTTGTGGAGATAACATCTCCGCAAATAATGGAAATATCAGGATAAGTAAATAATGTATTTCCGGGATGTGTATGCGCATATCACTGCCGTATGGCTGGCAGCTTTTACCCCTTTAGTGAAATCCCTAAAGATATTATAAGGTTACTCGATATTACATTATGCCTTGCGCTTGCGCCCGACATTGCAAATATTTCACCTTTATAATACTCATGCTTTTCTGTAGCTGCATTCTCCATTTCAAGATATTCCTGTATGGAGTAAAACTTTTTTTGATAAGCATGTATTGGTTCTCCTGCTTCCATATTTTAAAGTTACAAAAGATAAAAGCAGCTTAATGAGATATTTTTAAAGCAAAAAATTCAAGATTGATTGCAAACTTTTAGAAAGTTATTCCAGGACATTCGGAAT
>JALZAJ010000439.1 GCA_030948465.1 Bacteroidota bacterium | reverse complement strand
GTAGTGTTTGATGAAAAAGAGAAAATGATCTATGCATCTAATGGTGAAGGAAATGTAACGGCGATCGAAGAAATGGATGGCGATAAATTTAAAGTAATCGCAACTATTCCTACCCAAAAAAGTGCACGCACTCTTACTATTGATCCTTCAACGCATACGTTATTTTTACCGGCTGCAGAAATGGAACCTGCTGAAAAAGGCGCTCCCGAAAATGCCCGTCGAAAATCAAAGCCCGGCTCGTTCGCGGTTCTTGTTGTACAGTAATTTAATGCCCGTAAACTTTATTCAAACTGGAAAATATCTCCTTCAAAGAAAAAGTTGCTAAGTGGATTTCGCTTCGGGTGGTACTGGCTATTGGGTTATTTCTTCTCACGCTTTTTATATTTGTAACCATTACCGATGAGATCGTATTAGAGCATGAAAATGGATTTGATACTTTTGTTGCCCATGCAATTCTATCCCTGGATTCTCCATCATTGACGAAAATTTTAATCGCTGTTACATTCTTTGGCTCGTCCTCTTTTTTGTTTCCGGCATACGCCGTTTTAATCCTGTTTTATTTATTCAGAAAAAAATGGAAATCCGCACTGGATGTTGCTACTATAGGAATTACGAGCACTGCCCTGTTGTTTTTACTAAAAGATATTTTTAAAAGGCAACGGCCACTTGATCCATTAATAAATAATGTCACAGGTTTCAGTTATCCCAGCGGCCATTCATTTTCTTCTTATACTTTTTGGGGGTTGATCGTGTATCTTTTATGGCAATCGAAAATTGGGCATCGCTGGAAAATAGCTGCGACAATTCTCCTGTTTCTTTTTGCAACAACGATTGCTTTTAGCAGGGTATATTTAAGGGTACATTATCCAAGTGACGTGGTCGCAGGCTTTTGCCTCAGTATGATCTGGTTAATAATCGCACAGTGGCTTTTGCATAAAGCAGACAAAAAAATTATAAAAAATAATTAATCAAAGGAGCAAAATAATTTGCCCGGCGGGGGAACCATTTACGTTATACTCTGTGATTGTCAGGCCGCCAGTTTACGATAGCCCTTTTTATATCAGAGGGCTTCATGTTTTCGGTTGCTGCTTTTTCTGATAAAATTAAAAATTCAGTATCGGCTGCAAAGCGTAATGCAATTACTTGTTGTATGGTTAGCTTTGAATCCATCGGCTTTCCGTCAAGCACAAAATGGCGAAGATTTTCTTCAGCACGAATTGCTCTGTCTTGTGCAACAATAGCGAATATACGGGCATACCAGCCTATTATAACGGACGCGATGCATAATCCAAAAATAGAAACGGCAGCCAGCCTTCCGGAATGGTGTTCCCAGGCGCGGTACATATTCCACACGGCAGCTACGATGCATGCCGTTAAAATGAATGCGAGCACGTAATGATACATAGGTACAATGCGTGAATGATTCTTGTAATTTTGTGCTTCCATAATGTTTTTTTAAACTAAATAATTGCCTTGCGGCTGATAATAATCATGAATCTTATTTTAATACATCAAGCAGCTTCCACATTTTGTTTCTTACCAGGTTTGAAGAGCCGTCAAAATTATTTATAATAAAAGCAAAAGTGTAATCATCTCCTTTTTTACTTTTAATAAATCCCGTGTAAGATACAACTCCGCCAATTGAGCCACTTTTCATTTTAATTCCATTTATTTCGGGCAAAGCATTGTAAAATGAATTGAACCATTTTTGTTTTTTTGCATACTGAAGTACGGTCACTAAGGAGTGCGTTGTAATTCTGTTGCCGGGTGAAAGGCCGCTTCCATCAATGATGTTAAGTGCAGAGGATTCAATGCCCTTATTCTTCCAAAAATTTTTAATCACATTTACGCCGCTATCTGTAGAACCGGATTTTGTAAGTTCGTAACCCAGAGTTTTTAAAAGTGCTTCGCCATAAAGATTTACACTTCTTTTCAAAAACCAGTAAACAATACTATCGAGTAATGGAGATGTATAGGTGTAAAAAAGCTGCGATTTACCGGCACCGTTAGTGAGATTATTTTCAACCGGAACACTTTCTAAGGGCACTTTTTTTATTGCTGCTTCCAAGGTTGCTGCCAGTTGATTTGCAGGGTTAGGCATCGCCCCGGAAATACTGAATTTATTTTCATTGACAGGAATAGTGCCTCTTACATAACCATATTTATTGTTGAGCGGAATAAAAATATACGCATTGTCACCGCTTCCTTTTTCTGCTGATGTGGCCATTGATTTAAGATGAAGCCCCTCAACGA
>JALZAJ010000438.1 GCA_030948465.1 Bacteroidota bacterium | reverse complement strand
TATTTTTTCATAATAAAAAATTCTGCCATTGAAAAATAGCTCCGATGCGCTGATTCAATTAATCGCACTAAACCAAAACCAATATATTTTTCGCCAACTGTAATAAGATACGGGAACTTGTGTCTTTCGTCTTTCCAATAATCTTCCAGAGCCGGGTATGCTGCAAATAAGCCATCTTCTTCTACATCCAATTTCAGATACTCTGAAAAATCATACATATAAAACTGCATCAAATTTTTTATTACACCGATGCTTTCCTCCGGAGCTTTCGTTAGCTTAAAATCCATTTGCATTTGTTGATTTATAATTTCTAAATTTCGTTAAGGATGATTAAGCCACCAAGAGTAATCAATTATTTGATCTTTTTAAAAACACGACCAAAGTCAGTTTCCTCTGCCAATTGCAGAACTTTTCCATTTTTATCTAGTGGTTGGCTTTCCTGCAAAAAAAAGGTAAGATTTTATCGATAGCATTTTCTAAAACTCCTGTATCAATCCTGTTTTTTAAAATACCAAAGTCGCGATCGAATGTGGCAGGCTTGTCGCCTCCGCGGCATCACCGTTTACCCACAAATAATAGGTGATCTTTTGATCGGTACGGTTCATTACTACCACAGCAGTTTTTCCATTTGGATTGGTAAAAGCAGTCGTTAATAAAGAACTCCGGCTTGGAGAGCTGATAATTCTTTTGGCGCCGGGCTGAATAAATTTAGAAAATTGACCGATATAATAAAAGGCATTTGTATAAATCAATTCACCCGTTTTTGTAATTGCATGAACGGGTGCAAAACAAAAATTTCCAACATGGTTGGGGCCACCGGTTTCGTCCAATAAAATGTTCCAGTCAGTCCAGCCGCAAGTTCCATCATTAAAATCATTTATCATAGAACGACCATAGCGTTCCCCCAGCTCCCAGTTGTTTACACTATCCATATTGAAAGGAGAATTGCAACCTTCGGTAAACAAAATATTTTTACCGGGAAAGCTTTCATGCACCTTCCTGATGTTATTAAAAACCTGGTCGCCGCCACTCCAGTCTTCGTACCAGTGAAAACCAATTCCCCAAATATATTTTGCGGCTTCCGGATCATTAAGCATTACAGAAGCGCGCTGATAAATAAGATCACGATTATGATCCCAGAAAATCACCTTCTTATTGCCAAGCCCGTTTTTTTGCAATGCCGGCCCTAAATAATTTTTTAAAAAGTCTCTTTCCTCTTCAGCCGTATATACACAGGATTCCCATTTTTGCGTAGCCATCGGTTCGTTCTGTATGGTAAGTCCCCAAATTGGAATACCTTCTTTTTCATAAGCCCTTATAAACTTACCATAAAAATTTGCCCATGATTGAAAGTATTCCGGCTTTAATTTTCCTCCATGAAGCATATCGTTATTATCTTTCATAAATGCCGGCGGGCTCCAGGGGCTGGCAAACAGCGTTAGCTTCCCACCGGCAGCGGCAATCGCTCTTTTTATAAATGGAATCCGGTATTTTTTATCATGATCAATTGTAAAAGATTGCAACGCTTTATCTCCGTCATTAACATAAGAATAGCTGCCACTGGAAAAATCACAGCTTTGAATATTCGTTCTTCCAATCGTATAACCTATACCGTTACGCGGATCAAAATACGCCTTCAAAAGTTCCTGTTGTTTATCCGCGGGAAGCTTTGCAAAAGTTTCTGCCGCAGCATCGGTTAAAGCGCCACCGATTCCCAAAAGGGTCTGAAACGATTTTGACGGGTCAACAAAGACACATACCTGCGTTTCTTTGGGCTGCCCCATGTGCGTAAACTTAAGTGTATCCGTAGCCGTTAGTTTATAATTTGTATTCTTTGCGGTAATATATACCATTACCTCCTTCCCGGCTGCTGACCAGGTCTTCATAGCATGAGCATTGATATTTTCAGTTTTCTGCTGGCTAAAACCGGCCAAGGGCACGATATATACCAGCAATAAATATTTCTTCATATAAATTTTTATCTTGAAAAATTACCAAACATAAGTACCAACGCCGCCCGCAGGCAAAGAGGTCGTACCCATTTACCATTAAAACCAATATTAAAAGCGGCGGGTGCGGCGCCATCATTTTCTACTATCAATACTTTTTTACCAGCCGGTGTTTTAAAAGCGACGTTGTAAAGGCTTCCGGTAATATTACTTCCAATACGAACCGAGCCGGGGGGAACAAATTTCGAAGCATGACCAATAATATAGTAGCTGACTCTCTTGCTCACTGATGCATCAATGGTTAAGGCTCCTTTGCATTGATCACATCCCCCGGGCGTGTGTGGATTATAATTTTGATCGCTGGCAAGATTCCACTCCAGGGCAACACGGCTCCAGTTACGCATAGAACCTATAATTACATTTTTTAAATGCCACCTGAGATTGTCTTCAAAAGTTTCGTTGGAGCCAG
>JALZAJ010000433.1 GCA_030948465.1 Bacteroidota bacterium | reverse complement strand
CCCCTGGTGATCAGCGCCGTAAAAGAACCTTTCGTGTCGCCGGGGCCAAATGGAATTCCTCTCGTTTGCTTTGCACAGGCTGCTAACAAGGTTTTGGTCATTAAGGAAGTGAGGGGGAGTTGTTTTTTTCCGCTATGAAACGATATAATTTTTGATGCCATTTTAGTAAGATAAACTATACTTACCCTAATATCGAATATGTGTTGCACGTATATATACTGAAGGGCCGCTTTAAAAATTTGACCTAAACTTTATCTTTAATCCTTATTATTTTTTTCAAAAAAATGTGATTTAAACTGCCGTCCATTTTCTTAAATCCAAAAAAAATAAAGCGATAGCTCATTCACTTTCTTTTAGTATTAAGCACCGTGGTGGCTGTGATAGTAAAAACACGCGATCCGTACAGGTAACAATTTCTAAAAAATTTTCTTTAAACCTTTTTCAAAAAAACCAATAAAAGGTTTATGTGGCTCCATATATTTTAATCCAAAAGCCCGGATGCTTCTCTCTTTTATATATGAAACAGTTTCACCAATGGAATCGGAAACAAGATAGAGATGCTCATCGTTACTTGAAATAGTTCCTTCTTCAAGCATTCGTTCGTTATGTTCTATTATATTTTGATAAAAATCTTTGTCCCAGATAATTATAGGAAACATCTTTATTTTTTTTGTTTGAACTAAGGTAAGCGCCTCGTAAAATTCATCGAGGGTGCCAAAGCCGCCTGGCATTACAACAAATGCGTAGGAGTATTTTATCAGTAACATTTTTCGTAGAAAAAAATATTTAATGTCAACCCACTTATCAAGATATGCATTGTGATGCTGCTCCGCAGGAAGGATAATATTACAACCAACACTTCGGCCACCTACATCTTTTGCGCCGCGGTTTGCGGCTTCCATTATACCTGGTCCGCCGCCTGTCATAATCGTAAAACCAAGCTTTGCTATTTCAGCAGAAAGTTCCCTTGCTTGTTGATAAAACAGGTGATCTTCTTTGAAACGTGCGGATCCAAACACGGTAACGCACGGCCCAACAAAATGTAAGGCTCTAAAGCCTTTAATGAATTCAAAAAAGACACTTACAGCATATTTAAAATCCTTCCAGCGGCTCTGCGGTCCCTCCAAAAATTTTATTTCGGTTTTCTGTTTTTTGTTTTCCAATTTATAATTGGATTTATAGCTTTAATAAATAGAAATGTCAAATAGAAACCTGCTCTTAGAGACAAGCGTTCATTCCCAAATAGCCGAAATTATAGCATTCATTTCTTTTGCATTAGTTATTGCTGAACCTCCTATGTCGTTATTGAAATAAATGAATGCTTTTTTAATTCCCTTATATCCTTCAATTGTTTTTATTATTTTTTCAATATCCTTAGTACTATATGGCGACTTATAAAGATCAGGAACCCCATGCATTCTGTAATAAAGCAACGAGGTGTTGGCGATAACAGTGGCAGGCAAAAGAGGATGGCTCATCCCAGAGAAACTAATCTTATGTTTTTTTAAAGATTTATACACGGTCTCATTCCACCAACTGTTATGACGAAACTCAACAACGTTAGGATATGTTGGATCGAGACTATTAATAATTTTATTAAGCCTTTCATCTGTATATTCAAAACGCGGGGGAAATTGAAATAATAAGCAACCTGTTTTTTCTTTTAGGCCTTCCCGTATGATAAGATAAAAATCAGCCATTAATTTTTCACAATCGTTCATCTTCCTGAAGTGTGTAATAAGTTTGGGAGCTTTAACCGAAAAAGAAAAATCAGGCGGGGATGTCTCGTACCATTTTTTTAACATAGATGTTTCAGGAAAACGATAAAAAGTAACGTTCAATTCAAGTGTATTGAAATGCCTGCAATAAAACTCAAACCACAATCTTTGCGGAAGACCGGCAGGGTAAAACAATTCTTTCCAATGCTTATAATAAAATCCTGAACATCCCACGTGCCACTGTATCATAATTTATATATTCTAAGTTAGCAATGCATGTCCGGTTGAAAGACCAATTTAAATTTTCAACAAATTCCCAAGTGCCGTTTTTACTTTTTCATCGTTGGGCAACATTGTTTTTTCAAGGTGTATATTCATGGGAACAGCAGGTAAATTAAGCGCTCCCAATATCTCAACAGGTGCATCCAAAAAACGGAAACATTCTCTCGAAATTCGCCCGGCAAGCGCTTCCGCAAAAGAATTATTTTGAGGTTCCTCCGTAAGCACGAAACATTTCCCGTGTTTTTTTACCACTGAAAAGATCAATTCTTCGTCCAAAGGAAAAAGCGTTCTAAGATCTATAATTTCAATTCGTCCTTCAAATGATTTTGCCGCTGCTTTTGCCCAATACACTCCCATACCATACGTGATAACACAGCAGCTTTCGCCACTATTGACTTTTTCTTCGTCAGCGCTTTGTACAATATTTGCCTTACCTAACGGTAAAACATAATCGCTTCCCGGCTCAATACATTTAGCTCCTTCAGTACCGGGATTTTTACTCCAGTATAGCCCTTTATGTTCAAGCATTACAACCGGGTTTGGATCAAGAAAGGCGGCTTTCATTAAGCCTTTCATATCCGCAGCATTGGAAGGATAAACAATTTTGATGCCCTTTATGGAAAGTAAAAAAGTTTCTATAGAAGCGCTATGATACGGACCGCCGCCGCCATAAGCGCCCACAGGCACACGTATTACTGTTTGCACAGGAAATTTACCACAACTCAGGTAACAACTTTTCGCCACCTCGGTCACGAGTTGATTCATGCCGGGAAAGATATAATCTCCAAATTGTATCTCCACTATGGGCTTTACTCCTGTAGCTGACATACCCACCGTTGAACCGATAACATACGCTTCCTGGATGGCCGTATTAAAAACCCGCTGATCGCCAAATTGCTCGGCTAAGGTTGCCGCTTCCCTAAAAACACCACCAAGCCTTCTGCCTACATCCTGCCCATATAAAACGGCCTCCGGATATTCTTCCATTATTTCACGTATCGCAAATAAGGCAGCATCTACCATTACTACCTTTTCGCGGCCCGCAGGGCTGCGTTCTCCCATTTCTTCTTTTACAGGGGTTGGGATAAAAATAAATTCTTCAATTTTTGACGTATCAGGTTCAGGAGCTTCACAGGCTTTTGCAAATTGAGCAGCGACCGCTTCTTCAACAATAGATTGTATTTCAAATAAATCACTTTCCGCAATGCCTCCATCCAAAAGATGTTTCTTCAATTTAGGAAAAGGATCATGCTGTGCATGTTTTTCAAGATCTTCTTTTGAACGGTAAAATTCTTTACGCACACCGCTTGTATGATGATTAAGTAAAGGAACTTTAGCATGCACCAGGAAAGGATTTCTGTCCTGCCTCACTTTTGCCACCACATTCTTCATTGCTTTATAGCTTTCAGAAAAATCACTGCCGTCGATGCTTACCCGCTTTAATCCTTTAAATCCTTTTGCATACCTGAAAGCATTCATAGTGCGGGCTTCGGCGGAAGTAACGCTTATTCCCCATTCATTATCCTGCACCAAAAAGATGATAGGCAATTTTTTAAGCACAGCAAATTGTAACGCTTCACTTACCTCACCTTCCGTGATACTCGCATCTCCAAGGGAGCAGATCACAACCGGCGGCTCACCTTCTGATCCGTTTTTATAAAGTGGTGAACCAGTCGCTTCCAAATATTGTATGCCTTGCGCTACTCCGGTTGCGGGTATAGCCTGCATTCCCGTAGCGCTGCTCTGGTGAATTATAGTGGGCTTATCATCTCCTCTATAGTTTGGATGTGCGTAATACTCTCTTCCTCCCGTAAAAATATCGCCGGCTTTTGCCAGTAATTGAAGCATCAGGGTGTAAGGCGAAAAACCCAGTCCCAGTAATATGCTTTCATCACGGTAATAAGGGCTTATGTAATCGCAGGGTAATAGTTGAAATGCAGTTGCTAACTGTATGGCTTCGTGCCCGCGTGAAGTGGAATGAACGTATTTGCAAATTTGGCGATTAGCTTCGTAAATTTCTGCCATTGCTTTCGCAGTGCACATCAACCGGAAAGCATTCAAAAGAATTTCTTTTTCTATCATTTTTATTAGCTAATTGGAAAAAACCTTTTCCTCTTTAAATGCTTCTCTCGGTTTTAAGCCGAGGAGCTGAAACATGGCCTTATCCTCATCGAAAGCAGGATTGGGCGTGGTAAGTAACTTATCGCCTGAGAATATGGAATTAGCGCCGGCCATAAAGCAGAGTGCCTGTTCGGCGATTGACATTTCGGCGCGGCCTGCACTTAACCGCACCATTGCCCGGGGCATAATTATTCTTGCTGCAGCAATCATTTTTATCATGTCCCATATATCCACTTTGGGATTATCCTGCAACGGAGTTCCCTTTACACGCACCAGTGCATTGATAGGAACGCTGCCGGGATGCTGGGGTAAAGTTGAAAGAGTGTGCAGCATAGCAATCCTGTCTTCATGCGATTCGCCTAATCCAATAATGCCGCCACTGCATACACTTATACCGGCTTTGCGTACATTGCCCAATGTTTTTAAACGATCGTTGTAGGTGCGAGTGGTAATTATATCCGCGTAGTGCTCCCTGGACGTATCTACATTGTGGTTATAGGCATAAAGGCCTGCATCGTATAATTTTTTTGCCTGCGATTCTGTAAGCATTCCCATTGTACAGCACACTTCCATTCCCAATTCATTTACACCCTGCACCATTTCAAGAACGCGGTCAAAGTCCCGATTATCCCTTACTTCACGCCAGGCGGCTCCCATACAAAATCTTGTGGAACCGGCATTCTTCGCTTTTTGCGCATAAGCTAACACGTCTTCTTTTTTCATCAACGCCTGCACATCAACGCCGGTATCATATCGTGCTGCCTGCGGGCAATACGCACAATCTTCAGGACAACCGCCTGTTTTTATTGATAGCAATGTACACACCTGCACCTCACCGGTCGCGTGGTACTCACGGTGTACGGTAGCTGCTTTATATATCAGTTCCAATAAAGGAGAATTATATATTCCGGCAATCTCTTCTCTTGTCCAGTTATTCCTTATCATATTCAGGTTTTAGGTGATGGACAAATTTATTTCTTATCTTTTAGAAAAATAGTGGAATCTTTTAATACAGGAAATTTCTGATCGAACAGCGTATTGAATATAATACCAAACTGGTTGACCGCGCTTATGCTATCGTAGAACAGGCGGTAATCTTTCGAAGGAAGATAAACGGCATTTTGGTTCTCAAAATAATATGTTTTATCATGATCTCTTGTCTCTTTTCGAAAACCATGATCCCCCATAATAATAATTGCCGCGTTGTTATTTGTATTATTTTTTATGGTAGTAACCAGTTTTTTTATTATGCTATTTGTATAAGTCACATAATCCAGGTAAGCTTCTGTATTAATGTTTTTTGATTCGTGGTAAATAACATCAGGGCTTTTTGGATTTCCGTTTTTATCAAAGTAAAAGGGGAGATGCGGCAGAAACAAATGTCCATAAATAAACCGTGGCGATCCTGGTTTTGCAACAGTGGCTTTTTCAAGCAGCGATATCACCTTTTCGTTGTTGCGCCGGGTGGCGAAAAACATTTTATCTGCCCACCATTTTATCCTGAATCTTCCGTTCACCAGCATCCAGCCTAAGTCTTTTTGCATTCGGGCAAATAAGGTACCGTCTGTAATAAGTTTAGTTTTAACCGGTAAAATATCCTGGTCCAACAACGTAGGATTGCCGGCAAGATCAAATACAGAATAATTCTCAATTTGATATCCCTGTGCCGATAAAAAATCGATCACCCTGTTTTTTTTTATCAATGCATTGCACCGGGCATAATCTGCTAAAGAAATTTGCGCCGGATTTATTCCCGTGAGGTAGGACATATTCAACATAGAAGCCATAGAGAAAGGCGTAAAATTGTAATTGCTTGTGCTCCTTGCCTGTATATGAAATCCCTGATTTGTTAAAAAAGTATCGAGACCGCTGTTGTCAAAATTAAACCGTTTTTTAAGTGACGCCGAACTTTCATATTCATCAAATAATAAAAAATAAATATCGGGCTTGAAACAATTTTGACAGGGCGTAATACTGCTGTCTTTTCCAACTGAATAGATAGATAATTTATTTAAAGGAAGATTAAAATTTTCATAGATCAACGACCCTAAATCAACAATAATGTAAATAAGAAACAGGCTGTTTAAGAATAAATTTAGTTTTGAAAAAGTTCGATTTGCTTTTTTAAGGTAAACCGTTAAGGCAACAAATAATACCAGGAAAATTGACAGGAATACAGAATATTTATTTAACGTGGGGAGATGAACTTTACAGAAATCCTGGATGGCTCCGAAAAATAAATAAAACGCCATTACAAAAGAAGTGATCAATGACGCCTTTATACGATTTTTTAAAAAAAGGAAAAACAAAAAAAATAAAGTCGCTGTTGCAATAACATAAATACCCGCAAGTATTGCGGCATCCCAAAAATTAATGAAGCCAAAGTTTTCAGTAAATCCATGTAATACAAAAAACAAGGGTAATAAGAAAAGATACCAGGGTTGTTTTTGTAATGCAGTAAGCATATTAATCTTCTTTTCGTTTCAGCAGGTATAAAGTACGGCTGGTACCGGGTATTTTGTCTTTCGAAATGGTAGTAAAATATTTGCCAAATGCCTCTTCAAATCCCGCTTCGTGGTAATTTGAAAAAATATCCTTTCTATGCCGTAACAATTGCTGCAATTTCACATCGTCCTTAGAAACAAATTCCACTATCACTGTTTTTGCAATTCTTCCAAAAGCGCCTGCAATATCGGCAAGTGGAATGTTTTTAGTTATTGAAAGGTGATGTAGGATTGCTAAAGCCAGTATTAAATCAAACTGCGCACGCTGCAAAAATGAAGCATGCTCCGTATTATTAAAACCAGTGGCCGGTGTGGGATTAGAAAAGTCAATACAAAGGGGAAGAATGTTCGACCGGTTAGCTTTTTTTGTAAAACAATACAAATTATTAATACAATACGCGTCGAAGTCAATAGAAACAACCGACGCCGCTTTTTCTGAAATGATCTTTGAAAAAAAACCATCGTTTGCGCCGATATCCAGAACGGTTTTAAACGCTGCGAAACTCATTAGCCTGCGAAAAATTATTTCCTTTTCTGACAGGTACGATTGGCTTATAATGGTTTCATCGTAATAATTGCTCCAGTTAGTTTTATCCTTTTCATTTAGTGTGCAGGCTTTAATATTGTCTTCAAGATTAGTTATCAACCGGAGCATTTTTGTTTGGTCAAATTGGCCGGTATAACCCCTGGAATCATTATCGGCTTTTATTTTACTCTGAAGGGAAACATGCAAGCCAACACCCAGGTTGAAATTACTTTTCCAGGGCAGCATTTTTTTGGTCACATCCACAGGAATTCCTGAGGGGTAAGCAAGCATGAATTTTTGAATTTCTATTTTGAGATACTTTTGAAGAAACAGAGGAAATAAAAAGCATTCACAAAATTGCCGGTAAGCGATCCATGGTTTTGATGCATCATATTTTTCAAATGATAAAGTATCAATAAACACCGGACGGCCGTTACGAAACTGTACATTGAAATGTGCAGCGTCTTTCAAAATCATACCATACCTAATGGAGGTTTTTTGAATAGCAAGCGTAAGTAAAGCAGCATCTTTTAGCTGGTCGAAACACCATTCGTACGGATAGGTGATAAAAGATAATTGTTCGGGTAAAAGCGTTTTATAACAGTTACCTGTACCCGAAATATGTTTATCAGTTTCTGCATGGGGAATTAGGTATTTTTTATCTGTAAGTTCCTGGTACAATCCCGAGCTCATCAATAGGTCATATTCTTCAGCATACAGTTGATTTACTTGCCGGTAAAAAGAAAAATCCTTTTGAAAAACAAACCCGGATGGATCTTTAAAGGAGGCGGGATGGCGTTCCATGTTACTCATCTGCGCTTTCGTTCTGAGAGGCGTCTTTATTTTTTGTAAAGAATAATTTAATTCTTTTCCAGATCGTCTTCACATAGAACAGGCTTCCTAAAACTGCTGCTATGATCATTTGTACCAGGTAACTGCCGCTTCCCGGGTCAATATATAACAGGTTTGCTTCCATTAAAAATAACTTAAATTGGTTTTAGGCGTAAGAGCCAGAACGCTTTCATAAATAAGCTTAATAGTATTATTAATATCATCTCTGTGCAGCATTTCTACCGTCGTATGCATGTAACGCAATGGAATTGAAATTAATGCGGACGGACAACCATCGTTGGCATACGCAAAGGAATCGGTATCAGTTCCGGTGCTTCTGCTAACTGACCTTAATTGCAGAGGAATTTTATTTTTAACCGCCACTTTTTCTATAACCGCCAATAGTTTATTATGCACTGCAGGTCCATAAACCAGGGCGGGTCCTTTACCGCATGCGCAATCACCCTCAATTAATTTGTTGATCATGGGGGTGGTGGAATCGTGGGTAACATCCGTAATGATAGCAATATCCGGCTTTATTCTCCTGGCGATCATTTCAGCGCCGCGAAGCCCTATTTCTTCCTGAACCGCATTTACAACATATAATGAAAAGGGAAGTGTTTTTTTATTTTCTTTTAATAGCCTTGCTACCTCGGCGATCATAAACCCGCCAATGCGGTTGTCAAATGCCCTGGCTATAAAATTTCCATAAGACACCTCATCAAATCCATCCGCATAGGTAACGGCGGCGCCTACATGAATACCCAGATCTTCCACTTCCTTTTTATTTCTGGCGCCGCAATCGAGAAATAAATTATCTACTTTAGGTTGTTGCTCTTTGCCATCGTTATTGCCGGAACGTGTATGAATAGCGGGCCAACCGAATACCGCCTTCATTGGACCTTTTTTACCATGTATCAGCACACGTTGTGAAGGGGCTACCTGGTGATCAACACCGCCGTTTCTTTTTAAATAGATAAGCCCTTCGGGAGAAAGATAATTTACAAACCAGCTTATTTCATCTGCATGCGCTTCAATAACTACTTTAAATGTTTTATCGGGATTTATCACTCCCACCGCGGTACCGTAGGCATCCGTAAAAGTAGTGTCCACAAATTCCTTTATGTAGTTCAGCCACACCTTTTGGCCACCGGTTTCAAAGCCAACCGGGGAAGGTGTATTAATATAATCTTTAAGAAAGCTGAGAGATTTTTCGGTAATGAGAGAATTGGACTTTTTACTTTTGGCCATACGTAAGATTATTTTTTAAATGAGTGTGCAAATTTAAAGGTTTAAGCCGAAAAGATAAACGAGGAATGCCTGGAGCAACATCATGCCATCGATGCCGGCAAGATAAACGAAATCAGAATTTGTTTTTTTTGTAGCCTCAATCATTAAAAAAGTCGCGGCAGCGGAAATCAACATCGCTATGAAAAAACCTGTTTCTCTAAAATAAATGTAGTGAACAACCGACAACATCAAAAAAAACAAAAGGGAAGCATAGGTAATTATATACGATTTATTTTTCCCCAAAATAACCGCCAGGGTTTTAATATTTTCCTGCCTGTCAATCTCAATATCACGAACATCGAATAACAGGCAAAGAACGAACATGAAGACAAACCGTTTTAAAAAAACAATAAAAAAAGCCGGTGTATTCCACAGCACATCATCTACCGGAAACCATACAGTCACCAATGTCCATAAAAGCGCCAGTGTAATTATTTTAAGAAATCCATAGTCCTTTATTCGTTTTCCTTTGCCAAAAGGCAGCACAGGAAAGGAATATAAAAAAGCAATGCCGCCGAGTACAGATAAAATAATAAAATGATGCAGGCGAAAGCTAAAGAGACTGATCACAATTAAAACACATCCAAGTCCAAAAAGAATTTTATGAAGGCTTTTATTTCTAAGTGACCATGAAAGACGTTGCGAATTTTTTATCGCGGTAGTTTTCACTAAATAATGAAGATTGTATTGAACTATAGTCGCCCCAAACACGAAGCAATAAAAACTTATTTTATTCAAAGGGAGATGCAGCAACAGGTTGGTCTCCATACACAGCGCCACTGCACACGCTGCAATATAAATACTGCCGAAAAGTGTAAACTCAGTTATTTTTTTTATGAACACTGTCAGTTAATATGAACACTGTCAGTTAACAAGTATAATAGGTGGCGATGAAACCGTATCGCTTACATGCATCGCTTTGTCTATAAGTGCAAACCGAAAAGTTGCCGTATCATTCTCCATGCATTTTGGCGATATGTTAGACAAACTGGGGTTGGAAGTATTATAACCAAATGTAACAGTGAGATCGCCTTTTTGATTTTTTGAAGTAGGAAAAGCGGGAACCTGGTAAGATTGTTTGAAGTCGCTTGCAGTACAGTTTGGAACAACTTCCTGAACAAAAACAGTCCCTGAAAGATCGCCTTCAGCGTCAGTAAAAGATAGTGTAAACTCTATTTGCTGGCCTGACTTGAGCACTCTGGTATTCACTGACTTAAATTTAAGAGAAGGTGTTGAGCTGAATTTATCTTTATTACATGCAGAAAGAAATGTAAATAAGAGAAGTAAAAATAAAATAGGGTATCGCATCTTTGTATTTTTAAACTGAATGTTTAGTGCCTCAAATTTAAATATTTAAAACTGAATAAAATTTTAGAAATATCTAAATGGGAAAATAAAATTTTCAAAGCATCGTATTACAACTTTGAAGAATGGGCACTTGAATTATTTCATTTGCAATATAAGTATAATGAACTTTATAGAACATACGTTGATACGGTTGGGATAGTTCCGGCAAACATAAATTCTATGGAAGCTATTCCATTTTTGCCTATACAATTTTTTAAAACATCAACCATTTCCACCGGTAAGTTTCATGCAGAAATTATATTTGAAAGCAGCGGAACTACGGGTGATAATATTAGCCGGCATTATATAAAGGATGTTTCAGTTTACAGAAAAAGTTTTACAGGAGGATTCAGGCTTTTTTATGGAAACCCGCAGCAATGGTGCATTCTGGGGCTGCTTCCGGGTTACATTGAAAGAAAAAACTCATCCCTTGTTTATATGGTAAACGGGTTGATTAAAATGTCAGGAAATAGTAATAGCGGCTTTTATTTGAATGATCATAAGAAGCTTTACAAAACGCTGGTAAATAATGAGATTATAGAGCAGCCTACCTTATTGATCGGGGTTACTTATGCACTTCTTGATTTTGCTGAAAAATATTCTATGAACCTGATGCATACCACTTTAATGGAAACGGGGGGAATGAAAGGAAGACGCGAAGAAATAACCCGTGAACAGATTCACAAATTTTTGAAACACCGGCTTGGAGCTTCCACTATTCATTCAGAATATGGCATGACCGAAATTTTATCCCAGGCTTATTCAAAAAATGACGGAATATTCCATTGCCCGCCATGGATGAAAATACTTGTGAGGGAACATAATGATCCATTTGCCGTATATATGAAACCCGCAAATGGTTTGTTAAATATTATCGATTTTGCGAACCTTTATTCATGTTCATTCATAGCCACCGATGATGTGGGACGGTTACACAAAAACCAAACGTTTGAAGTGCTGGGGCGGCAGGATAAAAGTGATATGCGCGGATGCAGCTTACTAACGGCTGACGATAAATGAAGTTTTAGAAATAACTTTTAGTATTTTTTATAATAAAATATAGGGCATATAATTTGTAACTTTCCACCATCATTCACAACATAAAAAAATAAATAAAATGAAAAAGATTGTATTCATGCTAATGCTCACCCTTATGATTGGTGCGGCAACTAAAGCGCAGGACAGTAAAGACAAGGTGAAGGCCACGTCAACAGTTCCGCAAAAAGTTCATAACACGTTTAGTAAGCACAAAAAACACAAAGGTTACAAAACCAAGCACGTGCACAACGGGGTTAAGAGGAAACACAAAGTAGATTTGAAAGAAGGAGAAGAAAAGAATAAAGTGAAAAAAGACTGACGTTCTTATGAATACTATGCCGTCTCATTAGATTGAGACGGCTTTTTTATGTTATTTATTTTGCATCATTTATCTCCAGCCAATAGCCATCCGGGTCTTTGAAAAATATTTGTTTAACCCCATCCGGCCTGACAGTTATTGAATTAGCCTGCCCTTCCCAATTTTCAAAAGCCACATTATTTTTATCTAAATTATCAATGAAAGTCTCTAAAGACGGGACACTGAAACAAAGATGCGAATCTTTATCGTGATCACTAATGGCTGCGGCTCCCTGGATAATATGAAGCGAGGCGCTTGCCTGTTCGTTTATCGAAAACCAGGTATGCCTTCCATCATGAAAGGGCTCCGGAATTATGTCAAGCCCTATTATATTATTGTAAAAATGTGTGCTCGTTTCAAGGTTCACCACATGAACCGCAATATGATTGATCACCGGTTTGTTTTGCATCTTGCTTATTGAACGTGTCATGATTGGAAATTTAAAATTAATTTTTAAAGAAGAACGTCAAATTTTTTATCCTGCCTTCTGATTTACGATATTCGATGCTTTGAATAATTATATAGTTGCACGTTTATTAAAACAATCCAGAGAAGAAAAACCAGGAAAGTAATTTTTTGAACGACCGGCAGATAAACCAATAATCCGGTTCCATAATACAGCACGTTGTTAAGAACAATAAGAAAAAGTATAAAGATTCCCATTAAAAAAAGTTTGTTGTATCTCATTTTTTTTATTCCTGCAAAAGTTCCTCCTATGGCAATAAGTCCAAAAAACATCGCCACATTCATTATCAGGTCATGAGGACCTATAAAAATAAACATGCCAATAACCATCGAGACGAATCCTGAAACACGGATAAGGATCCCGGATATTTTTTTAAAAGGAATCTGTATGGAAAATATGTACCAGAAAATTATAAGAGCTATACAAAGGACAATCATTGCGGTAATACCAATCGGCCTTGCAGCATTGTATTGTCCGTTGATTGCCCGTTCGTTGAGCAGGTTACACCAATAATTTTGCGCCCAGCTAAAGCCTTTTGAATTTTTGTGAAATTGAGAGCCTCCCGGATAAAAAAGGGTCGCGACATAATATAGTATCACATAGAGCACAATTCCAAATGAAGGGAGTAACAGGCAATTACTTTTTCTTCCATTTAACCGGTTTACAAAACTTTTATTCCGCGCTATGGGCTGAATGCTAAACAAGGAAAATTCATTTAATTAAGAATAAGAATAGGGAAGGTAATTATCAGGCAAGATCAGAAAGGTTTCTTAGTCACCCGACCTGGATTCGAACCAGGACAATCAGAATCAGAATCTGACGTACTACCGTTATACGATCGGGCTTTAAAAGTATAATTGTATTTAAAAGTATTATTTATTTTCTGCTTTTGCAAATGGGACGGCGCGGCTTTTGTGGCCGGCTAAATAATTTATAAACTTACACCACTTACCCGTTTTGGCCATGGGTTCCGGAACCGGGCTGGAATAAAGTATTCAAATTTGCGTGAATAAAATTTGATAAACGGTGGCAACTCAAATAAATGTGCTTACCAAATTGTACTTTATTTTTGCTTTAACATCTTCGGGAAAGCCGTTTGCGTAACTCTGCTTACAAAAAGAAAATATGAAATACTTACTTACATTATTTATAACTTCTTTCCTGGTTTCAGGATTTGCTTCTTATTCCCAGACAAGCGCTGAAAAAGATCTTTCCAAATACAACAAAGCAGTATTCGCCGCAGGTTGCTTCTGGCATGAAGAAGCGTTGTTCGAAAGTGTGAAAGGAGTGAAAGAAGCAGTATCCGGCTATGCAGGAGGAAACACTTCCAACCCAACTTATGAATCTATTGAAACCGGTACCACCGGCCACGCAGAAAGCGTAATGGTTTATTACGACCCTTCCGTTATTTCTTACGGCACCCTGCTGAAAGTATATTTTGCCGGTCAAGATCCTACCCAGGTTAACGGTCAAGGGCCAGATCTTGGAACGCAATACCGCTCGATCGCCTTTTATAATAATGATTCAGAAAAAAAACAAATAGAGGATTATATTAAACAATTAAATGCATCAGGAAAATACAAGGCTCCGATCGCCGCACAGGTAATGCCTATGAAAAAATTCTGGGTGGCGGAGGACTATCACCAAAATTATATCGCCAATAATCCAGATGGCGGCTATGTCCAACATGTTTCTATTCCCGAAATAAAACATTTCCAAAAAGAATACCCGCAATTGGTCAAGCCCGATCACAAATTTTAATTGAAACTTTAGCCGAAAGCCACGATAATTTTGCAAAGATTCTTTTAAACAA
>JALZAJ010000431.1 GCA_030948465.1 Bacteroidota bacterium | reverse complement strand
CGTGTCAGGTGTATTGTGTCGTAAACATCGCAATAGCTACCGGGACCCACAAAGTAACAAACGATACTAAGAATGTTACTTTGTGATCTTAGTGTCTTTGCGGGATATGCGTCATTTCTCAATTGACTTAACATTAGAGTTTTTTTTATAAAAAAATTCATAGAAGGCCACTTATAGAAAAAGAAAGCTGTTGGTGATGATTGTCTTTTATCATAAAAATTCGAATTAGCAGCAGAAAATTTAATTTTACTTTCGAAGCAATAAATAAATATTAATATGTCTTCACTCACTGTTACGCTTGTTCAAACCAACCTCTATTGGGAAAATAAAAAAGAAAATCTCGAAATGCTCGCTAAAAAAATTGAAAGCATTAAGCAAAAAACTGAGTTAGTTATTCTTCCTGAAATGTTCAGTACCGGGTTTAGTATGAAACCCGAAATACTTGCCGAAGATATGAACGGTGAAACGGTTAACCGGATGCGAAAAATTTCTTCTGAAAAAAAAATAATATTAGCCGGAAGTATAATTATCAAACAGAATAGTAATTATTTTAATCGGTTGATTTGGATGCTGCCTAATGGAGAATATGGCTTCTATGATAAGCGGCATTTGTTTGCTTACGGTGACGAACACACGCATTATACGCCGGGTAATAAAAGGTTAATTGCTTCTGTAAAGGGCTGGAAAATTAATTTACAGGTATGTTATGATCTCCGGTTTCCTGTGTGGGGCCGCCAAAAAGATTACAATGAATATGATGTATTAATTTATGTGGCTAACTGGCCGGAAAAAAGATACGTTGCCTGGAAAACGCTGCTGCAGGCAAGAGCGATAGAAAATCAATGTTATGTAATTGGAGTTAACCGCGTGGGGGAAGATGGCAATGGAATTAATTACACCGGGGGCAGCACAATTGTGGATGCTCTCGGTGAAATTTTATATCAAAAATGTAATGAAGAAGATGTGTTTACTTATACTTTGGAAAAAGAAAAGCTAAACAAGATCAGAGAAAAATTTCCGTTTTGGAAAGATGCCGATAGCTTTACGATTAATTCCTGATACATGGTTAGCATATATTCCGCAGATAAAGTTTTTACCGGCAGCGAGTGGTTGCATGATACGGCAATAGTATGTGAGGATGGAATAATAAAAGAAATATTTTCTGCTAAAAATTTACCGGAAGATCTGAAAGAGGTAAGGCATTCTTTTATTCTCGCTCCCGCATTTATTGACATACAAATTTATGGCGCCGCTGCACAATTATTTTCTGTCTATCCCGCAGCAGACACGCTCAGCAAAATGAATGATCATTGCAGAAGCGGCGGAGCTCAGTATTTTTTGCCCACCATTGCCACCAACATTATGGAAGTTTTCAGGCAAGGCATTGATGCCATAAAAGAGTATTGGGGTCTTGGAGGAAAGGGTGTTATTGGTTTGCATGTTGAAGGGCCCTGGATCAACAAAATAAAACGCGGCGCTCATTTGGAAAATTTGATCCATGAACCATCGGTTGAAGAAGTGAGGCTGCTGTTAGAATATGGCAAAGGCGTTATCAAAATGATTACACTGGCGCCGGAAGTTTGCACTAAGAATATAATTGATACGATCCAGGGCTATGATGTCATCGTTTCAGCAGGCCACAGTAATGCAACGTTTTTGGAAGCAAATCAAGCCTTCAACAATGGGATAAAAGTGGCTACGCATCTGTTTAATGCAATGACTTCTCTTCATCATCGCGAGCCTGGATTTGCGGCCGCTGTAATGATGCACCCAACCGTAATGGCAAGCATTGTTCCCGATGGAATACACGTTGATTTCACGATGATAAAAATGGCTAAACAATTAATGGGTGATCGCTTATTTATCATAACCGATGCGGTTACTGAAACTTCGGAAGGCCCTTATCAACACAAGCTGAATATCGACAAATTTGAATCAAATGGAATCCTGAGTGGTTCTGCCTTATCCATGATCAAAGGAGTGAATAATTGTATTCAAAAATGCGGTATCTCTCCGGAAGAAGCGTTACGAATGGCCAGTCTTCATCCTGCCAACGTACTGGGTATAGATAATGAAACCGGCAAAATACAAAAAGGTTTTAACGCTGATTTCGTAATGCTAAATGAAGAAATGGAAGTGCTAAGTTGCTCTTAACTTTTTCAGTGAAAACAAGGATCAGAAGAAGATTAAATTATTTCACAGCATGTATTCCTTCAGTAATTATCTTGTTCACTGCTTGCATTTTTGTATCTACCTTTTCTATTATATCTTTTCTATTTGGCCCAACATATACATCGGGAATAACTCCCGTGCCTTTCGTGGAAATATGATGGTATTGAACCAGCTTAAAGAATGGCAGGCGAACGCGAAGCTTTGTTTCCGGTAAAATAATATCGGGAATCATTATCCCTGAATTGCCATACCATCCGCCGCCGGTTTCTTCACCAGCGAGCGTTACATTTTTTTGGCCTTTCACTGCATTACAAAAAAGAGACGAGGCAGAAAAAGTTAAACCGTTAGTAAGTACGAATACATGACCGTTAAAATGATTATTGCGTTTAAGTCTGAACGTATGGTTCTCCCAGTATTTGAAATGATATTTTCCATCTTTCTCTCTATGAGTTACAAAGAGAAGCCCGATGTTGTTAAAAAAAGCGGATGTTATATGCCGGGTGAAAGGTGCGAAACCCTTGCTGACAGCATAAGCGGTGTCCGCAACTTTAAAAGGTGAATCCCGTAAATATTTTGTTAGCAACACATAGTTATCAATGTCCCCGCCACCGTTTGCCCGTATGTCAATAATTGAATTTTGAATATTTTCTTTCCTTATGCGCCGGAACGAACTCTTAAAAAAATGATGCAAATGTGATTTGGAAAAGCTATTAATTACCATGACAGCAGTGGAAGTGTCGATCGTTAACGACCGGATGTTTTGTAATTTTTCCCTGCGTGTTAGTTTCTTTTCCCTTATGCCGGGAGCATGTTTCTTTTGCTTTTTCAAACTGTCTTCAGGAGGAGCATAATAAGGCAGTTCAATATTCTTTTCATTACCCGCACTGTCAATATACCCAACGTTATATGTTTTATACAATCCAAAAATATTACGATGGAAGTATGGAAAGCTGCTGCTTAAGCGTATATAATTCACATTACGGGAATATCCATCTTCCACCATATAGTCAAACATTCTGCCGATGATATCGCCACTCTGTATCCCATTTATTGATGTGATGATCATTCCTCTTTTTATAACTGAGTCCGCGTGATTTAAATTATTTATCACGATCATCGTATCTCCCCAAATTTTAAGATATAGCGGGAAAGAAGGTATGCGCTTGTTTTTTATAAATTTATTCCAGCCTTTGCTCATGCTAAAGCTGGTATGTCCGCAATGAATGGTAGCCGTGAGCGGCGCCAGAATTTTCCAGCCAAACTGCAGCTCGGTCATTGAATCATTAATGGCCTTATACCCTTCGTTAAAATAATAATCCATACTGTCTTTAGGCGTGTACCAGTAAAGCGCAGGATGTTTTTTTTCAAGCACAGTTCTTAAAAAGTTATAATCCTGCCGGAGTGTTTCCGTGGAATATTTTTTATTAGGATCATAGTTTTTAGAAACAGAACAAGAGAATAGCACTGGAAAAATAAACAGAAATAGAAGGCGCCTCATGGTTTGCAAAAATGGGCATAAAAATTTTAAAAGCAAGCCTTATTTGCTTTTTACTTTCTGCTAAATTTTTATTGAGTTTTGTATTTACAAGAAGGGCAACTGACTACTAATATATAGAAGATAGCGCGCTGGATAAATTATTTCTTTTGAATACATTCGGCTCATGGCAGGCATGTTCTGCCTGTACTTTCTGCTAATTCTTATCTCCTTTTTTGATAGGTCTCATGTTTCTACGATTTCATTCAATAACATGTCGCCTGTTTTCATCTTTTATCCTTCAATTTCTCAATAAATAATTTTGCTTTTATATGGAATGATGAAGAAAAAAATCTCTTGCTGCTTATTCCTTAAACGCATTCCATCCCTGAGCGGTAAGCTTATGCTCAACACCTCCTTTGGTAATTATTTTGGAGCCGGCGCTTTTCTCAGCAATATATCCCACTATACTTATCTGGTCATTGGCAATTATTTTTTCATAATC
This sequence comes from Bacteroidota bacterium, assembly GCA_030948465.1. Lineage (GTDB taxonomy): Bacteria > Bacteroidota > Bacteroidia > Chitinophagales > Chitinophagaceae > Ginsengibacter. The sequence continues at coordinate 5,853 of JALZAJ010000431.1, read as the reverse complement.
CCTTTGGTTGATGGTAAAAAGCAATTCATAATCTTCTCCGCCGCTAAGCGCGCAGGCTGTAGGATCAAGCTCAAGATTATAGGCAAACTGACGGGCAATGTCGTTCACCGGAATTTTTTCTTCGTACAAAATGCAGCCCGCTTCGCTTTGCTTGCAAATGTGAAGCAGCTCGCTGCCAAGGCCATCACTGATGTCGATCATTGAGGTGGGTACGATGTCTTTTGCAGCAAAAAATTCAATAATATCCTTTCTTGCCTCAGGCTTTAAAATCCTTCGAACAATATAATCCTGGTTTTCAAGATCGGGCTGAACTCCTTTAGTTTCCAGGAAAATTTTCTTTTCTCTTTCAAGCAATGTCAATCCCAAAAAAGCGCCGCCCAGATCGCCGGTTACACAAATAAGATCTCCTTTTTTTGCTCCGCTTCTTTTTACAAATTTATCCGGAGCCACTTCGCCAATCGCTGTTACGCTTATTAAAAATCCTTTTTGCGAAGATGTTGTATCGCCGCCTACCAGGTCAACATTATATTTATCACACGCCGCATATACTCCGTCATAAAATTCTTCCAGCGCTTCCAGGCTAAAGCGATTGCTGAAAGCAATGCTTACTGTTATTTGTGCCGGCGTGGCATTCATGGCATACACGTCACTCAGGTTTACGATCACACTTTTATAACCCAGATGTTTTAAGGGTGTGTACATCAGGTCAAAGTGAATTCCTTCTACAAGCATATCGGTTGTTACCACCACTTGCTTTCCGAAGTGGTCGAGCACGGCGGCATCGTCACCAACGCTTAAAATGGTGGATACATTTTTTATTTCATTATTTTTTGTGAGGTGATCAATAAGACCGAATTCTCCAAGCGTTGATATTTCTGTTCTTTGTTCCAAAATAATTTTTTTTTAATCCTATGTTGTGATTAGCTCAATCTTCCCTTCACCCATTCTACCAGTTCATCATGAATAATACCGTTAGTGGCGATTATCCCTGGCTGATAGGGAGAATACGTTTCGCCTGTCATATCTGTCACCTTTCCCCCTGCTTCTTCTACAATTAAAAAACCCGCGGCGCTATCCCATGCATTAAGCTGGTGCTCATAAAAACCATCAAAGCGGCCGGCAGCCACCCAGCAAAGATCGATAGCCGCACTGCCAAGTCTGCGAACTGGAATGCCTTTTCTTATCAATCTTTCAAATACCTGTATGGGCCCGTTTGGCTGGTCCAGGTACGTATAGGGAAAACCGGTTACCAGGCAGCTTGTTATTACTTCCGCCTTATTGCTTACTGAAATTTTCTTGTCGTTGAGCGTGGCGCCTTTTCCCTTTTCAGCAAAATAAAATTCATTCATAATGGGATTAAAAACTGCGCCCATCAGCATTTTATCATTACGCTCCAGCCCAATGCTTACACAACATATTGGTATGGCATTGGCAAAATTCACGGTGCCGTCGATGGGGTCAATTATCCATTTGTATTCGCTATCCGTAACCTGCCCGGCGCTTTCTTCGCTTATTATACCATGTGAGGGAAACTGTTTTTGAATTACTTCAAGGATCGCCTTGTCGGCAGCATGATCGGCTTCAGTAACCAGGTTGTTGATTCCTTCTTTATTACTGATGATGAATTTTCCGTTAAAAAATCTTTTCAATTCTTTTGCACCGGCTTCTACTGCCTTAATGAGTGTTTGTTTATACATGCGCAAAGGTTATAAATGTTTGCTTATTTATTGCGATAAATATTTTTTTTGATTCATCCATTTCCCATAAAATTTTTTTATTGTTAATGCGAATGCTCCTATTTACTTTGCAGCTTTTTATGCGGGTATATAAAATCTTTTCCTAATCAATAGTTACGCGTCAATATTTGCAGCTCTCCGTCATTATAGTAAATTATAACGTCAAATATTTTCTTGAACTGTCGCTATGGTCAGTCAGGAAGGCTATGAAAAATATCGATGGTGAAATTATCGTTGTTGATAATAATTCTACAGACGGAAGCCGGGATTTTTTTCTAAATAAATTTAGTGATGTAAAATTTATATGGAGTAATAACAACGATGGTTTCGCCAAAGCAAACAACAAAGGATTGAAGATCGCATCTGGCAATTATATTCTTTTTTTAAACCCTGATACGATTGTTCCCGAAGATTGTTTTGAAAAATGCATTTCGTTTATCCGTTCCAAAAATGATTTGATCGCGCTTGGCATAAAGATGATAGATGGTTCCGGAAAATTTTTAAAGGAGAGCAAAAGGGCGTTCCCCTCACCGATAACTTCTTTATACAAACTTTCAGGGCTAACTAAAATTTTTCCCGCCTCAAAAATATTTGCAAAGTATCATCTGGGAAATTTGAATAAAAACCAAAATCACGAAGTGGATGTTTTGGCCGGCGCTTTTATGATGATCCCTAAAAGGATGCTTGAAAAAGTAGGTTGTTTTGATGAAGGCTTTTTTATGTATGGAGAAGATATAGATCTTAGTTACCGGATTCAAAAAGCCGGTTATCAAAATTTCTATTTTGCAGAAAGCACTATTATACATTTTAAAGGAGAAAGCACAAAGAAGGGAAGCCTTAATTATGTGAGAATATTTTATAAAGCGATGAGTGTTTTTGTTCAAAAACATTATGGCGGTACTGAGGCCGGGTTATTCAATATCTTCATTCAGGCAGCTATTTATGTACGGGCTGCGCTTGCTGCACTGGCGCAATTTATAAAGTGGACCGGCCTCAAATTTATAGATGCGGCCATGATTTTAATGAGCTTCTGGCTCGTAAAAATTTTATGGAATCACTTTGTCAAGAGAGATGTAAACTACTCGTCCAATTTGCTCATTATCGCCTTTCCTGCCTTCACAGCACTTTTCTTAATAGCCTCGCATTTTACCGGCTTGTACGATAATGGCTATAAACAATCGCGGTTAAACAAATCTGCCTTCACCGCTATTTTGGTTATTCTTTCGGCTTATTCGCTGCTCCCGGAAACCTTGCGTTTTTCAAGAGGTATTTTATTGTTTGGCTCGCTAATGGCCTTTATTTTAATGAGCGTTGTAAGAATATTATTGTTGAAGTGGAATATTATTGAAGTATCCGGTGAGCGGCATGCGATCAATGAAACCGTGGTAGCTGGTACTGAAACCGACTTCGACGAAGTTTTATTGCTTCTTGAAAAGGCCGGCAGGAAGGAACGCGTTTTAGGGAGAATAGAAGCAGGAGAACCGGGCGGAAAAAAAACAATTGGGCCATTAGAAAAAATAAGGGAACTGCTAAAGAGGTATCCCCTGAAGGAAGTGATTTTTTGCGAAGGTTCTCTTTCATTTAAACAAATAATTGAATCCATAAATAATTTTCCGCGGCGGGTACGCATCAAAATTTACACTTCTAAAACACATACTTTAATAGGAAGTGAGAGCAAGGATGCGACGGGTAATTTTCTTACAAAAGAACCCGGTTTCCGGTTAAGCCTTCCGGTAAGCAGGCGCGATAAAAACGTAACAGATGTAATCGTATCGCTCTTTTTTATCGCAACGTTTCCTGCTCATCTTTTGATAAAAAGGCGTCCGTTTGTTTTTTTTAAAAATGCTTTTGAGGTACTGTTCCGCAAAAAAACCTGGATCGGGTATGCATTGGAAGAAAAGGATCTGCCTCCTTTAAAAGAAGGCATTCTTACAACTACCGGTTTCCCGTCCACATTAAATACACTGTCACAAAAAAGGCTTCACGCTGTTGATCTCCTTTATGCAAAGGAGTTCCGTTATAACTTGGATCTTGAGCTTATCTGGTTAAATTATAAATTTTTGTCCTGAGAAACTTCCTGACCTGCATGATCTTCAATTGTAAAATCGTTCCGTGTATTTTCAAGTAACTGTTAAGGAGAACTATAAATAATCTATTTCACGCAAGTATTTCCGAAATTTGCGTTCCAAAATCTTTTATTTAATGGCATATAATAATTACAGACCTTCTCAAAGAACTACGCCGGTAGTGCTAAATCTTATCATAATTAACGCCATTGTTTTTATTGCACAATTAGTTTTTGATAAAACCTGGGGACTTACTGACAAGATTGCGCTTTATTCGTATGACAGCGGAGCTTTTAAACCTTATCAACTCATTACTCACATGTTTGCCCACGGAGGTTTTGCTCATATTTTATTCAATATGTATGCCCTTTGGATGTTTGGAAGCGTGCTGGAAAGAGTTTGGGGACCAAAAAAGTTTTTAATATTTTATCTCGTTTGCGGCCTGGCTGCAGGCATAGCTCAAATGTTTTTGGTTAGCAACGGCGCTGCTATCGGAGCATCAGGAGCGATAATGGGCTTGCTGGCGGCTTTCGCTTATACTTTTCCCAATACTGAATTTTTTATCATCCCCATACCGTTCCCTATAAAGGCGAAATATATGGCGGCGATCTATGCTGCGATCGATTTGTTTGGCGGGTTTCAACCCGGCAACGGCGACAACGTAGCCCATTTCGCGCATCTTGGGGGGCTGATCATGGGCTTTATACTGGTCATCATTTGGAATAAAACGGATAAAAAAACCTTTTATTAAAAATTTCTTCTGAACACTTTTTACTGCACAGAATTTGGTAATTTTAAGTACTGTTTCCTTAAAAAATATTACAAAGGTTATGGGTGAATCTGAAAGATATATAAACCGTCGCTTCAAAAAAATAAATCTTGGGGAAGATAATAATGCCCTTGTTGCGCTGATAGGTATTAATGGAATTGGCTTCCTTATATTGGGCCTTATCCAGGTAGTTTACTACATGATGCAATCGCCCGTGAATGCTTTTGCGGCGGATATTTTGCCCTGGTTTGTGATGCCGGCAAAACTTTCATCGCTGGCAAAGGTTCCATGGACTTTCTTTTTCAGTATGTTTTTTCATACCGGCTTTCTTATAACGCTCACGAATATGCTTTGGCTTTGGGCGTTCGGATCCATATTGCAGGATATTGCCGGAAATAATAAGCTGATACCGGTTTACATTTATGGCGGCCTCACCGGTGCACTCTTTTTTATTGCCACCAACTACGCCATCCCGCAACTGAGAAGTTCCATTGAGTATGCGACCCTGCAGGGAGCCAGCTCTTCTATTATGGCTGTTGCCGTTGCCACTACGGCACTTGCGCCTGACTATCGTTTTTTCAGAATGTTGAACGGGGGAATTCCAATCTGGGTACTTACCTTTTTATATATCGTAATTGATTTTGCCGGAATAGGCAGTGGCGGCGCGGCCTACCATGTTGCCCATTTGGCTGGTGGCGCGGCCGGTTTTCTTTTTATCCTGCTTCTTCGCAAGGGCCACGATCTCTCTGCCTGGATGAATCAGTTTTATTTTTGGTTCATGAATCTTTTCAACCCCGATAAAAAAACCACTATAACCCAGGCAACTAAAGAGAAGATGTTTTATAAAACAGGTACCCAAAAACCTTTTGTAAAACGCTCCATAGTAACACAGCAACGGATAGACGAAATCCTGGATAAAATAAATCAGAAAGGGTATCATTTACTTTCTGAAGAAGAGAAAAATATTCTCAAAAGAGCAGGTGAAATTGAGTTCTGATAATTTACTAACTTTCAATCCCATTACTAAAACGCTTATCCTTAATGGCGAGGCAATTTTTGCGACATTTCACAAAAAAAATTCTTTTTGCTGTTAATATTTTAATTGCTGTGCTTTTTGTTTTGGGCTCCAATGTAAAAGATGTCAACCAGCCTCATTGGTGGTTTTTCGGGCTAATAACTTTTATACTTCCTTATCTATTATTAGCGCTTATCTTCTTTGTGATTTTATGGCTGTTTACGAAACCTCTTTGGGTAATCGTCCCGCTTCTTACCGTATTGGTTT
>JALZAJ010000405.1 GCA_030948465.1 Bacteroidota bacterium | reverse complement strand
AAAGCATTACCACCTTTTTAAAACCATTTAGCGTAAATTTGCATTAATACAAAAAATTTAATTTATATGTTGAAACTACCGGTTTATCTTGATAATAATGCTACTACTCCAATGGATCCGAGAGTGCTTGAAGCGATGATACCTTATTTTACTGATCACTTTGGCAACGCTGCAAGCCGAAATCATCCGTTTGGCTGGGAAGCAGAGGAAGCAGTTGATTATGCACGTGAGCAAGTTGCCCGGTTAATTGGAGCCGATCCAAAAGAGATCATCTTTACTTCAGGAGCAACGGAAGCCGATAATCTTGCATTGAAGGGAGTTTATGAAATGTATGCTTCAAGAGGCAATCATATAATTACAGCGACAACGGAGCACAAGGCTGTACTGGATACGTGTAAGCATATTGAGAAAACCGGCGGTGAAGTAACTTACCTGGAGGTAAAGGAAAATGGTTTAGTAGATTTAAAAGAACTGGAAGCAGCCATGCGACCTTCAACAATATTAGTCGCTATTATGTATGCCAATAATGAAATAGGCGTTATTCAGCCGGTAAAAGAAATAAGTGCTATTGCCAAAAAACACGGAGCATTATTTTTTACTGATGCGACACAGGCGGTAGGTAAAATACCGGTTGATGTAAACAAAGATGGAATTGACCTTATGGCTTTTTCAGCACATAAAATGTATGGCCCGAAGGGAGTTGGAGCTTTATATGTTCGGCGTAAAAATCCACGAGTGAAAGTTACTGCTCAAATGGATGGCGGCGGACATGAAAGAGCGATGCGCAGTGGCACACTTAATGTTCCCGGAATTGTTGGTTTTGGTAAAGCCTGCGAATTGTGCCAGTTAGACATGGAAAAAGATACTGAACGTATAGGCAAGCTGCGTGATAAGCTTGAAAGTTCTTTATTGAAGCTGGAAGAGGCTTATGTAAATGGTAGTACAGAACATCGATTGCCCCATGTAAGTAATATTAGTTTCAAGTATGTAGAAGGGGAAGGCCTGATGATGGGCTTCAATAAGAATATAGCGGTGAGTTCAGGTTCTGCATGTACATCGGCATCACTTGAGCCTTCGTATGTTTTAAAAGCATTGGGTTTGGGTGATGATCTGGCACATTCTTCGCTGCGATTTGGTTTAGGCCGTTTCACAACCGAAGAACAAATTGATTATACGATTGACCAGGTGAGTTCTACCGTTTTAAGGTTGAGAGAAATGAGTCCTTTGTGGGAAATGTGGAAAGATGGGATTGATCTTGAAAAGATAGAATGGGCGGCACATTGACAAACCAATTCATCTTTGATAAATAAAAATCGTAAATTGGTAATAATAAATTCAAATATCTAAAATAAATTATCATGGCATATTCAAATAAAGTAATTGATCATTATCAGAATCCCAAAAATGTTGGGACGTTAGATAAAAGCAAAAAAAATGTAGGAACGGGTCTCGTTGGGGCTCCTGAATGCGGCGATGTAATGCGTCTTCAAATAGAAGTGGACGATGAAACGGGAATGATTAAAGACGCAAAGTTTAAGACATTCGGCTGTGGCTCTGCGATTGCCTCTTCATCTTTGGCTACAGAATGGCTTAAAGGAAAAAGTATAGATGATGCTCTTAAAATTGATAATATGGATATAGTGGAAGAGCTCAATCTTCCGCCCGTTAAAATCCATTGTTCTGTTTTAGCAGAAGATGCTATCAAATCTGCAATTAATGATTACCGCGTAAAGAACGGTAAGGAAAAGATCAAGTTTGAGGAAAGCCTGGTTCATTAATAATCTACGCTCAGCAGGTAACAAAATCATACACGCAAATGTCAATTGGCTTTGTTGTGGATTTTTTAATTAGACAATAACAAATCAGCATATTACAAAATGATTTACGTAAGTGATAAGGCGAAAGAAAAAGTGATCAAGCTTCAGCAAGATGCAGCCCTGTCAGGTGATGAATATTTTTTACGTGTAAGTGTAGTTGGCGGAGGTTGTTCAGGCCTTAGTTACAAAATGGATTTCGATAACGAAAAAAAGCCGATGGATCAGGAATTTGATGATAATGGGGTAAAAGTAGTTACTGACCTTAAAAGTTTTCTATACCTGGTAAATACTACGTTAGATTTTAGCGATGGGCTAAATGGTAAAGGCTTTTACTTTAGCAATCCGAATGCGAGCCGCAGTTGCGGTTGCGGCGAAAGTTTTGGTGTATAAATTTAATTTTT
>JALZAJ010000403.1 GCA_030948465.1 Bacteroidota bacterium | reverse complement strand
TCCAATCGATGTATGAAGCTGTGCCCGGTTTTGAAAATACTTCGTTTATTATAGACGATGCTCAATTTGAATTAAAAGAAAATGAAAACCGGATCTCAGGCATGGGATTTAGCGAAGGAACCGTGACGTATGATCTGCTTTTTGAAGATGGTGACCGAAAGAAGGTTCATGGCCCTTTTAAAATTTATTTTTCGAGGGAATGGGAACGTTGGGGAATTTGCTTTTTCTACCTTGCAGGATTTAATATGCACAAAGGGAGCCAATAGATAAACCGTATTCAGATTAATTAAATTATGGCAAAATCCTTCTATATGACTGGCAAAAAAATGATTAGGTATACGTTAAAAAACAACAGATACATTTATGGGCTTATTTTATAGCTACTGTATTTTCATGCCGGGATCATTATTAATACTTTTCCATATTGGGAACATTGACTTTTAAAAAAACCGGCATTTCCATAGAAGCATTGTAAGAAGTTTTCTCACTTTCCAGGTGTTTTTTTATAACAAGAAAGCCGATCAATATGATAATAAGAATTAAGATAATGGTGAGATAAAGCCAGGGCAATTCCTTTATGCTGCGTTTCGCTTTTTTTAATTTCTTCTTTTCAAGTTGTTTTTTAAGGTTATTATTAAGATGCGCAACTAATGCGTTCACATCTTTTTTATTTTTAAATCCTTCCAGTCCTTCCATCACATCATTCATCATTTCAGAATCAACCATCGCTTTTTCTATTTCATATTTTTCCTCCTTTGATAATTTATCACTTAGATAATCCATCAACTTTTGGTTGCCAATGTCTTTATTGCTGTTGGATAATATGTTTAGTAAGTCTTCACTCATGGGATGTTTTATAAATGTACGATGTGCGATGTGTGATGTACGATGTTACAAATTTTATCATTAGTTTGAATTTGGCACATGTAACGAATCAGCCTCGGTTAATTATCCCTCAATCATCAATCTTAATTTTCTTTTGCCATTTTGAATATAGCTTTTTACCTGCATCATTGAAAACCCTGTTATTTCTGCAATTTCTGTATAGGATTTTTTCTGAAGATAAAATAAAGTTACACATTGTTGTTGTTCCGGGTTGAGGCTAAGCAGGCACCGCTGCATTTTATTCAGCAAAACATCCTTTTCCATAAGAGCAATCTTATCTTCAATTTCATCGGGTGTTTTCGTAATTGCTTCATTTAGTTCTACGGGAATTTTTCCTTTGTTTCTCAGTTTCATCAGGCAATGATTTTTTGCAATCATATAGATCCAGCTCTTAAAATAGTCCACTTTGTATTTATGTAATTCGTCGATTACTTTTAAGAAAACCTGCTGCACACAGTCTTTGGCATCTTCTTCATTTTTTAAGTATTTCATGCAAACGCCCAGCAGGAGGAGTGTGTAACGCGGAAGCAATATTCCAAGCCATTCATTATTATGATCTTTGTAAAACTTTTGCAATAATTCATCATCACTTATATGACCGTTCTTTTGTGTTTGCAAGCGTCTTTACAATTTATGTAATTGAGATGGGTGCTTTCAAATTGTAGCAAGGTTGCCAATCTTCAGTAAGTTTGTTTTAAGTTGAAAGCACCAGGCTCCAAGGTTGGCAACCTTTGAACCCAAAGCGACAACTTGAAATGCACCCATTGAGATGTAAACATAAATAAATTCCATAATTTACATTTGAATAACTAAGACTGACTTTTATGCATTATGCTGTTTGTTGCGTACCCGTAAGCCCTATAAGAGCTGAACCTTCACATAAAGCCGAAATGGTGAGCCAGCAATTGTTTGGCGAAACCTCGGTTGTATTGGAAACTGCGAATGATCAATGGGCAAAAATTTCATTAAAATATGATAACTATGAAGGGTGGTGCCAGCTAAGTCACTTAACGGAGGTGGACGAAAACCAATATGAAAAAGCGGAAAAAGATATGACCTCCGATTGGGTAAACGAAATAGATTATAACGGGCACCCGATGTTTGTTCCAATGGGAAGTTCCTTAACAGCATTTAAAAACGGCAAAGCTTTTTGGAGAAAGAATTTAGTTCATTTTAAGGGCACCGTTTGGAACCCGGAGGAAATTAAAATTTCTCCCAAAATTATTAAACAGGTAGCTTACAAATTTTTAAATACGTCTTACTTATGGGGAGGTAAATCAGTGTTTGGAACAGATTGCAGCGGCTTTGCGCAGATGACGTATAAATTTTTAAATAAGTGGTTGCCCAGGGATGCGTCGCAACAAGCGAACGAAGGAGATCAGGTAAGTTTTTTACAACAAGCTCATTGCGGGGATCTCGCTTTTTTTGATAATGAAGAAGGCGCAATAATTCATGTAGGGATATTATTAAACGAGCATGAAATTATCCATTCGTCAGGGAAAGTGCGTATTGATAAAATTGATAACCAGGGAATATTAAACCTGGAGAACAAGCAACGAACTCACAAGCTGCGAATAATCAAAAGATATTTTTAAAACGAAAGACCAATAAACTTTATAAATGCTTTTATACAAAAAGTCATTTTAATTAAGAAATACTTCGCGAATTTTCATTAGGAGGAATTGAAATTTCAGTGACTTTACTATCATTCTCGTCCTTCATTTTTTTATCGAGAAAAAGCATTTTAAATGCTACAATAATCATAAGAACGGCAAATATTTTTTTCACTGCTTCCTGAGGCAACACCAACGCTATCTTACTTCCAAAATAGCTGCCAATTAAAAATCCCCCGGCTACGAGCCATACAATACGCATATCCACATAACCCGCTTTATAATATTGCCACACTCCAAGGATACCAATTGGCAATAACAGAATTCCTAACGATGTACCCTGTGCTTCCTTTTGTGAAAAGCTTAAAAAATAAATGAGTGCAGGTACAATTACAATACCGCCGCCAATGCCTACAAGGCCACCCATGATGCCTGCAAGCAAGCCGATGACTACTAAAATTAAAATCACTTGAATACTCATATAATTTTTTTGTAAAGGTTATTTAGGAAAGGTTGCTTTATAAAATTCAATGGATTCATTTATTATTTCAAAGGCTTTTTCTTTACTTTGAAAATCATTGATCTCCACTTTTTTATTTTCCAACACTTTGTATTGCTCAAAATAATTTTTTAATACTCTTATAAAATGTTGCGGCAGGTCATCCATGCTTTTTATATAATTAAC
>JALZAJ010000400.1 GCA_030948465.1 Bacteroidota bacterium | reverse complement strand
AATACATCGGTACATAATTATTACTTTTGAGTATTTGCAGTAAAGCATACTTAAGAAACAAAAATAAACAGCAACGTATGCCCTCGATTTTAATTATTGATGACGAAAAAAGTATCAGAAAAACTTTAAATGAAATACTCAGTTTTGAAGGGTATAAAATTGATGAAGCCGCTGATGGCGAAGAGGGCCTGAAAAAATTCAGGGAAAAAAATTATGATCTTGTTTTATGCGACATCAAAATGCCCAAGCTCGATGGCATTGAATTTCTTGAAAAAGCAAAGGAGATAAATGACGATGTACCCATAATTATTATAAGCGGGCATGGTAATATTGAAACCGCCGTGGAAGCAGTAAAGAAAGGCGCTTACGATTATATTTCCAAGCCACCTGACCTTAACAGAATGCTCATCACGCTTCGCAATGCGATGGACAGAACGACGCTTGTGGCTGAAACCCGCGTGCTAAAACGCAGGATGAGCAAAGTGCAGGACATAGTAGGGGAGTCAGCTCCCATAAAAAAAATAAAAGACACCATTGATAAAATTGCTCCCACAGAAGCCCGTATTTTAATTACGGGTGATAACGGTGTTGGGAAAGAATTAGTGGCAAGATGGATCCATGAAAAGAGCAGTCGTGCGCAAGGCCCAATGGTTGAAGTAAATTGTGCAGCCATACCCGGCGAACTTATTGAAAGTGAATTATTCGGACATGAAAAGGGAAGTTTCACATCTGCGGTAAAGCAACGTATAGGAAAATTTGAGCAGGCTAATGGCGGCACGTTATTCCTGGATGAAATTGGAGATATGAGTGTGAATGCGCAGGCGAAAGTGTTACGTGCCCTGCAGGAAGGCAAGATCACGAGAGTGGGCGCGGACAAAGATATAAATGTGGATGTGCGGGTGATCGCAGCGACAAATAAAGACCTCCTGAAAGAAGTAGAAAATAAAACTTTCCGCCTTGACCTGTATCATCGCCTTGGAGTGATCATCGTGCATGTTCCTTCGCTCAACGACCGTTTGGAAGACATCCCATTATTAGTTGACCGGTTCCTGGAAGATATTGGAAACGAATACGGACAACCGAAGAAAGCTATGGATAAAAAGGCGTTGGAATTACTTCAAAATCATAATTGGACCGGCAACATCCGGGAGCTGCGTAATGTTGTTGAAAGGCTGATCATTCTTTCCGGTAAAACTATTTCAGAAGATGATGTTGAAAATTATGTGTTGCCAAAGAAATAGAATTCTTTCAAAATAGCAGACAATCTCAGGCTATAATTTTATGAAACATATTTATTGCATTAGCGGTTTTGGCGCAGATGAAAGAGTATTTGCGAAACTGAATTTTGGAGAGAATCCGGTTCATTTTATTCCGTGGCTGGATCCGGAAAAAGGTGAAAGGATTGAATACTATGCCAAACGAATGAGTGAAAATATACATCATAAAAATCCAGTTTTGTTGGGCTTGTCATTTGGCGGCATGATGTGTATCGAAATTGCCAAAATCATAAAAGCTGAAAAAGTCATTTTAATTTCCAGCATTAAATCATTGCATGAAATCCCTTACTGGATGAAGGTTTCAGGAAAATTTCGTTTGCATAAAATATTTCCTCTTCGGTCCAACCGGCTATTTGAACCCATAGAAAATTATAACCTCGGGCTCGAGCACCAAGCTGAAATACAACTCGTAAAGGAGTATAGAAAAAATATCGGGCAACAATACACTAATTGGGCAGTGCATCAGATCTTAAATTGGAAAAACAAATGGCAGCCGGAGAATCTTTTTCATATCCATGGAAATAAGGATCATATTTTCTCAATAAGAAATATTAAAGCCGATTATATAATTAAAAACGGAGGCCATTTCATGATCATGAACAGACCCGATAAAGTAAATGAAGCACTGAAATCAATCCTTGATTTTTAACTGCTCCTGTTATCGTCAGCATATTCCGTGTTATTATAATATTTGACTCCTCAGCAGTTCCTGCTTACATAGTCTAACTATAGACTATTACTCAAAACTTTCAAACGCTTGTTAAACTAATGGTAACTATTTTAAAACGATTTTTCCGGTAGAAACTTTATATGGTACTTTTGTCCGCATTACAAAAAAATTTATTCATGAGCATAGGTTTACTTCTTTTTATTATAGCATTTATTCTTTGGCATATTGGTCTTTATGGCATGTTTAAAAAAGCAGGGATTGAGCCCTGGAAAGCCCTGATCCCACTTTACAATACCTGGTGCATGGTTGAGAAGATGCAATTAAAAAGAGTTTGGTTCTTTCTTCAATTGATACCGGTCGCCGGTCAGTTTATTACCATTTGGATATGTATAAAATTTGTTGAACATTTTGGCCGCTTTGGGATATTGCATCATGCCGCCACTGTTTTTATTCCTTTTATTTATTTTCCTTATCTCGGCTTTTCAGATAAAGAAAGATATGCCGGAATTCCGGTTGTAAAGAATTATAAAAAGGGTGCAATACGGGAATGGATAGACGCTGCTGCCTTTGCAATTGTGGCCGCTACATTGATACGCACCTTTGTCTTTGAAGCCTATACGATCCCCACACCATCCATGGAGAAAACCCTGCTTGTAAATGATTTTCTTTTCGTAAGCAAATTCAGCTATGGCCCAAGGATACCCAATACGCCACTGGCTTTGCCGTTCATGCATCATACCATTATGGGAACCAATTCCAAATCGTATGTTGAGTGGATACACATTCCTTACATACGCTGGTTTGCCAGCCCGGTACAGCGTAATGATGTCGTAGTTTTTAATTTTCCTGTAAATGATACGTTGATAAATGACGAGGAAAATTTCGGATCAAGAGTTACCTATTACCAGGAAATCCAGCGCAGAATGATCCAGGAGCATTTATCTGAACAGGATGCGAGAGCACGGGTGCGGGATCAGTATGGCGACATGATCATAACGAGGCCGGTGGATAAGAGAGAAAATTTTATAAAAAGATGCGTGGCAATAGCCGGAGATACGTTACAGATAAAAAACAGGGTGTTGTATATTAATAATGTCGCCCAGCCTTTTCCTCCTTATCATGAATTTTCATACACGGTAAATACAACAGGCCCGCTCGATCCTGACCAGGTAAATAACCTCGGCATACAATATAATCTCGATGACCGGAATAAAAACCAGGTTTACCAAATTTCAAATAATCAGTACCAGATAAGTATGACTGACGGTGAATTGGCAACACTAAAAATGCTGCCCGGAGTAAAAAGTATCGAGCCGATAATCCATACTCCAGATGAAAGTGTTATCCTTTTTCCGTACGTAGCCGCTTATAACTGGAGTGAAGATAATTATGGGCCAATGTGGATACCGAAAAAGGGAGCAACTATACAATTAACACCTGATAATGTCATTCGATATAAACGTTCTATTGCCGTGTATGAAGCAAACAAATTCGAAGAAAAAAGCGGTCAGTATTTTATTAATGACAAGCCTGCTACTACCTACACTTTCAAAATGGACTATTACTGGATGATGGGAGATAACCGCCACAATTCCCTGGACAGTCGCTTCTGGGGCTTTGTTCCGGAAGATCATGTTGTGGGCAAGGCATCGCTTATTTGGTTCAGCTATGATAATGGGCCAAGATGGAGCCGGATATTTAAGACGATAAAATGATTTTTTGTTTTGCTACGAATAACACGAATTTCCACGAATTAAAATAAAGAAGGGTTTGCCACTAATTACACGAATTTGCACGAATTAAAATAAAGAAGGAATTGTAATCCGTGGCAGGTATTACTCGGTTTTTCTAATGAATTCTATCTCCTCTAATTTCCATATTCAACATGACTTCTGATTCATAAGTAAGCCATTCTTTCCATCTTTTTCTTACCGTTTCCTTACCAGAATAAGTATCCGCAAGGTTGATAAACAAGGTATAGTGCCCGGCCTCACTTTCCATGAATTGGCGATAGAATTTTCGCATATACTCGTCCGTGAGCGCCTCACTCAATCGCTTGAAGCGTTCACAACTCCGGGCTTCTATCAATGCCATAGTAAGCAGTTGATCTAATAATCTTTCAGCAGGACTTCCACCCTTTTTCTGGAAGTGAAGTAGTTTATTTACATATTCATCCTTGCGTTGTTTGCCCAAAGGAAGATTTCTTTTTCGTAACTCACCCAATACCTGCCGGAAATGTCCCCATTCTTCCGTAACGATTGGTGATAGCTCGTTTACCAGGTCTTCTTTGTCGTTATATTTTTGAATAAGAGAAATGCAGCTATTGGCAGCTTTTTGCTCACACCACGCATGATCAGTGAGAATATCTTCCAGAGAAATAGTGGCAAGATTCACCCAGCGTGGATCCGTTACCAATTGCAACCCTAAAATGTTTTTAGTATCCTGTGATAGTATTTCCATAAGTCAAAAATAGGAAAAAGACCTTGCCTTATCCGCCGGTCATAATGTGAAAATGCGCTTTGTAAAGAGGTTTGTTAGCTTTGCCGCATGAATGAAGATTTTCTCGGCAAAAAACTGGAAGAACGAACAAAGACGAACTCGCTGCGGACGCTAATGATAAGTGAAGGTAAAATAGATTTTTGCAGCAATGATTACCTTGGCATTGTAAAAGATAATTTATTAAATA
>JALZAJ010000398.1 GCA_030948465.1 Bacteroidota bacterium | reverse complement strand
AAGAAGATTTTTTTTGAATGACCCTGGTTTTAGCTTGTTCAGCATATCGTTTATAAACGAAGGCCGAACAGGATTAAGCCAGGGTTATTTGCATATTGTCGATCCTATTCACCATTCTGAATATCTTATAGCAGTATGGCTGCAGAAGCGCCTATTGCCCGTTGCCCTTATGCATCATCAGATCTTCAATCACCTTTCCAATCTCTTCCGGTGTTTGTTTAAAAGTTAAATAACTAAATTTTTCTCCGGGTATCAAAACGTCTTTTCCATCGTCTTCTATTTTGAAATTTAATTTACGAAAACCAAAGTAGGGTTCTATACCACGGACAGCGACGAGCACGGCGGTTTCATCCCAACTGTTTCGGCCAAGTGTATTATGATCTTTGGCTAATGCTATTTCAAAAGCATCTTTAACCGGGCTGTTCTGTATGGATTCGTTATGTATCAGACGAATGCCCGTTAGTATTTTTTCACCTATTTCAAAGCCGCTTATGATCATGGGTGTTGGCCATGTCGCAAATACTTTTTGTGAAGAAGCTGCGTCCACCATTACATTAAATTCATATCCGCCCATTCCATCTTTGTCAATACGGGCAGCCATTGACACCAACTGCTTTACTTTTTTCTTAACCAGTTCGGTGCCATTCAACGCAGAATATTCATCAGCCTTCGAGTTAAGTAATCCGGCTAAATTGGTGAAGAAGCCTACGCTTATTATGGATACGCTTTTATCTGATTGCGATGATAAAATTTTCCGGTACAGCTTTATGGCGTCCATTGCTTCATCATTTGACTTCAGAGCGTGCGGGTACTTCGCAGTGATCGCCTGTGCCCATTGCTGCGAACAATTTTTATTTGGCAATGCAGTTTTAGTCACGCCAATTGGAATTTGCGGCCTGTTAAAATAAGTATTCAGCACACTGAGCGTTGGAACAGTTGTTTGAAATGCGTTTGAAGAAATGGTCGCAAGAATTTTGGCTTCGCCCATATCTGCAAATGCATGCAGCACAGCCATCGCGCCTACATCGTCATAATCAGGAGCAATATCCGTATCGAAAATAATAGAAACAGGTTTTTGCTTTTGTGCAAAAACAAGGTTTGCGCTGATAAGTAAAATAATGAGCAGAATGTTTTTCATGCAATCGTTTTAATTTTTTTATGAGGAATGAGGAACAGGCTATTTTGCTATGAATCATTTACAAATTATTAAGCCTGATTTTCTTTTGAACAACCTAAATTTAATTCCTCTAAAAGAGTTTGGCGAATATATTTTTGCTCTCCCTACTTAAACTTCCTTAGCGCTCCACCTGAAATAATAATGGCTGAACTGTCTGCAATCGACAATTGCAACGATTGTATTTGCGCATGGCCCAGGTCAAGTAACGAATAGCCATGAACGTTAGCCTTTACGGATTGAATCGCCATCGCTTCTTTACTTTTGATATCCTGTGGGCCGGGGTTGAAAAAGATGAGATTACCTTTAACAGTATCTGTAATACTGATCTCTTTTTCCCTGCTCACATTAGTTTGGCTTTCTGCATAGTCAGGTGACATTTCAAAAATCACTTCCGATGAATCTCTTTGATAAATAACAAGAGAGTCAAATGAGGGTATCATACTTTCCACTTCAAATTGTGATTTGCCTGCCATGTTTACCTCTATGCTTTTTTGTTTTAATTTAAACATCTCAAAATTGGTATTAAAGCCTTCTACTGATAACAACTCCGGGGCAAAAATCCGCACCGCCGTTATGCCTTTCATCCAGAATTTTTCATAAAGATTAGTTGGAACAAAATCAAAGTTGATAAACAACGTGTCGTTTTTTACGTGCGCTTTTATCTCGCCGCCGTGGTATCTTTTCCATTCCTGCAGAATGCGCACTGAATATTTGGGGCTTTGCTCAAAGGCAATTTTGGTATCGTTGCCACCGGTTATTTTCAAATATTTAAAAGGTTGTTGGAGCACCCTTTCATAATTCCAATAGATGTCAGTTTTATCTATCGCATCATATTCTTTTTTCAGGATAATATTGGAAGAAAGCAATGCGCCTATCAAAACAACCAACAATGCCAGCAAAACCTTTGATGTAAATTTCATAACTTATTTTTTAAAATTGTCTTTTACAAATTGATCGTATAATGTTTTTATTTCTTTAAAATCCACGTTCAGGAGATAAATATTTCGCATAAAAACAGGCAACTCATTCTCTATAAATTGCTCCCGTCTGAAATTGAGTATCCTGTCCATCGCATCATCTTCAATAAAATACCCTATGCCTCTTTTATTAGTGATAATATCACGTTGTTGCAAAAAATCGTAAGCCCTTTGGACCGTGTTTGGATTTACTTCCATGTTTACAGCAAGGTCTCTTATACTGATGATCTTATCGCCCAACTGCCATTTCTTCAATAGAATCTGTTCGCAGACATATTCTGCTATCTGTATATAAATCGCCGGGTTCTCTTTAAACTCCATTCATTTAATTTAAAATTCTTTTTCACGCAAACGGGTGTACGAAAGTATCCACAATATGCCTGGAATAATAAACCAGATACTGTAAGTAAAAATATTACCAATCGCAGAAGGCAGTTCAACGGTTGCTTCTTCTTTTCCCACAGGTATAGTTACATGATTAAAAGCGCCCGCATCATTAAAATTTCCGAAAAACAACTTAGCCATTAACCAATTTATTCCTACTATACCAACGGTTAAAATACATATACTTATTGCGGATTTAATAAAAGGTATTTTATTAAAATAAAGCGAACCAACCAGCATAGCGCCGGTGAAGAAAAAGAATGTCTGATAAACTTTCCAGGCTACAATACCAGTGAAACTAAAAATATACACGGCCTCATACTGTTGCTTGTAAAACGGTGAAGAAGTATCCAGCCTATTATGATAAGCCGTCACAAAAGTGCCATCCACTATCCGGTAAAATATCAAAAAGATAGCCGGGTATAAAACGCAGGATATCAAAATACCACAAAGCCATTTTTCAAAATTAGAAGCCGGTAATGTCAGGAAAGATGATCCCATGGCATTTGAAGAAAAATAACCGAAAACTATGGAAGCTAAAAGACAACTGCCAACGGGAAGCCCCCAGATGAACGAGAGGTTTTGGGCAGCTCCAAATCCTGCTAAAGTTTTTGCAACATAATATAATATAAAAACAAGCGTGAGAAGTAAGCCGGTAAAACCGAACATCTGTGCAGGCCTTTCCAGCAAAGTTTTTTTCAAAAGCCACGCAAATCTTTTTAAGTTGAAAATGTTATTCATGTTTATTTTTTAAAATTCCTTCTCACGTAAACGGGTAAACGAAAGAAACCATAATAAAGCCGGGAAGAAATAAATGATAGCACACCAAAATACTTTGCCTGCATGGGTTGGCAATTCAATGGAGCCTACATCTTTTCCTGCACGAATAGCTACATGATTAAATGGCGCCGCATCTTCTATATTTCCGAAAAGGCCAATAGCTATTAGCCAGTTCAGGCCGAACGTAAATACAAAAACAGCACATAAAACGAGTGCCACTTTTATTATCGCCACCTTATTGAAATATAGCGAACCAAGCAACATGGCCCCGGTGTAAATAAAGAACATTATGTAAATGTTTCTTGCAATAATACCATTCAGATTGAAATTGTAAACCTGTTCGTATTGCTGTTTATAAAATGGAGAGGCCTTATCTAAACTATTATGATAGATTGCAACAAAGCTGTTATCCATTATACCGTAGAATATTAAAAAGATGAGAGGATATAAAACACCCGCGATCAGGATACCGCAGAGCCATTTTTCAAAATGCGACGCAGGTAACGTTAGATAAGATGAACCGCTGGCATTGGACGAAAAATATCCGAAAACAAAAGAAGCTAAGAAGAAACTTCCGGCAGTAATACCCACAAAAAATGTAAGTCTTTGAGCCATGTCGAAGCCACTCAAATTTTTTAAGACGACATACAAGATCAGGACGGCAGCGAGTACCAGGCCGGTGAACCCGTAAGTATGCATAGGCCTTTCCAGCAATGTCTTTTTCAAGAGCTTCCCAAACCTTTTGATATTGAAAGTATTATTCATGCCCTATAATTAATATTGGAAAATTGATTTCGCCATTGCAGGATTCTCAGTAATGGCATTGAATAAATGTTCGAGGTTGATTTTCGATTCTTCATG
>JALZAJ010000394.1 GCA_030948465.1 Bacteroidota bacterium | reverse complement strand
AGTCAATTCCCGCGCTTAACTGATCTGCACCCTTTCTGGAGCGACTACCGGATGATCTATAAAACCGGGCTCACGCCAAAAGAAGCTGGAAAGATCCATGACTTTGATTTCATATTTCTTGAGCAGCAGTCAACTAACCATAACGCGGAGACGCAAGCCGAACCGGCTCTTTCCGCAAAAGCTTTGAGAGCCGCTTTATTTATTATGCTTTACCGAGACTTCCCGGTATTTCAGACTTCCTATCAAATTTTAGACTCCCTCGTGGAAATAGATCACCAGATGGCAACCTGGCGGCATAAACACCTCGTGATGGTGCGCCGATTGATAGGGCTGAGAATGGGAACAGGAAATACAAGCGGTCGCGGCTATCTTGAAGGTGCGTTGAACAGCCACTACATTTTTAAGGATATTGCAGGGCTTTCCACCTTTCTTATTGAGCGAAGGAAATTACCTGCACTGCCGGATAAACTAATAAGAAATCTTAGTTATAGTTAGCCCGTTCACCTTTTATCTATTCATCCATTTCCGCCCGTATATCTTCTGAAATTTTTACTAATATCTTGTCAATGCGCTGTCCGTCCATATCTACAATTTCAAATTCGAAGCCGCGCCACTCAAATGTCTCTCCTACCGACGGTATGCGTTTCAGCTCATGAAGAATAAAACCTGCAAGAGTATCAAATGTATTTTCACCTTCGTTTATCCAAATCGTTTTATCGAATCTTGTAAGAAAATCGTAGAACTGAATTTGGGCATCGATAAGAAAAGTGCCGTCATTTCTTTCCACTATTTCGTATTCATCATCTTCAGCTTCCGGCATTTCGCCTACAATAGCTTTTAGTATATCCCTCACCGTTATCATCCCCTGCATGCTGCCATATTCATCAACAATAAATGCGTAATGAAGCCGCGTTCTCTTTATCTTTTCAAGCACCTGGTAAGCCGAATTATTTTCAGGAATAAATAAGGCTTCCTTAATGAGGTCGCCAAGCGGCGCATCTGGCTGCAGGTAAATATCTTTTACAAACACGACCCCTTTCAGGTCATCAATGGTTTCTTCGCACACCGGGTAAACGGAATGCTGATGTTCTTTTATTTTTTCTCTTACGGAGTTTTTATCTTCTTTAATATCGAACCACACTATATCGGTGCGGTGGGTCATCAGCGAAGTAATGTTGCGGTCTCCCAAATGAAATACCCTTTCAATAATATCCTTTTCCTCTTCCTGAATGGCGCCCAGCTCGCTTCCTTCGTTGATCATAGCTTTTATTTCCTCCTCCGTAACCTGGTTGTCTTTTTGTTTTTTAATATTAAAAAGTTTAAAAAACCCGGTGCTTATCACACTAAGCAACCAAACGAGCGGATAAGAAATACGACTGAGTATCCTGACAGGTTTTGCGATTGATTTTGCTATTTTTTCCGGGCGGAGAATAGCGAATCGTTTTGGAATTAATTCACCAAAAAGTATGGACAGGAAGGTCACAAATATTACAATCAGCACCGTCGAAATCGTACCGGCATAATGCTTCACAAAATCAAATTTTTCAATATACGGCTCTAATGATCTTCCAAATTTTTCTCCTGAATATACACCGGTTAAGATGGCAACTAACGTTATATAAATTTGGGTAGTGGATAAAAAAACTTCGGGATTTGCCTGAAGGTCGAGTGCAGCACGAGCCTTCGGGTCGCCCTTTGCAGCGGCCGCCTCCAGCCGGCTTTTTTTTGCCGATATCAAAGCAAGTTCCGCCATCACCAACAGCCCGTTAATTAATATCAAAAAGAATAAAATAACTATTTCCAGCATATAAATATTTTCTTGTCAGGCGCCGAGGCCAATTTTATTGTTAAAGATTTTTGCCGGGATGTATCCAAGAATCAAACCAAGGATCGCCCCGCAAATTACATCCATGGGGAAATGCACGCCTACATATACCTGCGAATATGAAATAAGAAATGCCCACAAAAAAAGAAAAGCCCAATACCTGCTCACCTCTTTTTTAAAAGTGGTAAAGATAAACATGGCGGCGGCAAAATGATTCGTAGCGTGAGAGGAGGTAAAGCTTGAACTTCCCGGACAATAATTTACTAAAAAACGAATTGTCTCCGTGAGAGAGGGATCACGGCAGGGCCTTAAGCGGATAAAATTTTCTTTAACGAGATCACTGCTTACAAAATCGCTTAACATCACATTGATAATCAAAAATAAAACCCATAACCACCCTTTAATTTTATAATTGATCGTTACAAAAAGTATAAGAAAAAAATAGAAAGGTATCCATAAGTACGACTCACGAACCAGGGGAATAAACTTATCTAAAAAAGCAGTGTGCCACTCACCGTTAACTTTTGAAAAGAGGGTATAATCCAATTGTTTCAGTGCTTCCGGAATGTACATCGCACGGGAAAATTCTAATAATCTCATTAGCTGCAAAAATAGCCATTGCATAAATAACTGGGTAAATATTTACATTTGCCTGCTATTACGCTCCTCCTGTTATTTGAATTTTACGTAACCTTTAAACAGATCATGAATATTGTGACTTTTCCGCGGCTTATGAAATGGATGTTTATAGCAGGCCTCATGTTGCTCCTGCTAATGACGATTATGCGGCTGACATTTTTTTTTCATTTTAAACCGGCGCAATATACCTTTCTCAATTGCCTAAAACCCTTATTGCTTGGGCTTCGTTTTGACCTGCGGGTTGTATGCGCCATTATGGTGCTTCCGTACCTCGCTGGAAATTCCCGGTTAGATTATAATGAAAAGGGACGTTTAAGATCAGGCAGTATCATCAGGATCGTTATCGCAGGTATTCTTTTGATCATCGCCGTATTGCTCCTAAAAAATAATCATGCCGGTATTGTTCCAATCCTCATTATTTGTCTTTTATTTATTCTGTATTTCATTTGGCTTTTTTCAACAAAAAATTGCAACCCATTTGTAAATTCTTTTTCAAAAAAAGTGTTTAAAGTCTATTTTTTTATTACTAGCATTTGCCTTTCGTTGCTTTATGCTATTGACTATGAGCATTATGATTATCTCCATCAGCGGTTAAATGCCAGCGTTCTTAATTATGCTGAAGATGCGAAAATATCTATGAACATGGTGTGGCAAACGTACCCTGTATTTACAATCATTCTTATTGTAGTTGCTGTAAGTGTTTTTTTGTACCAGGCTTTAATTATTTGGGTCAGGTATTTTAAGCCCGCACGATATCATGGGCATGGTATAGTGCGGATCGTGCTGGCATTTATTTTTACGTTTCTGCTGGCCTTAGGAATATTTGGCCGGCTGAATCAATACCCCCTGCGATGGAGCGACGCCTTCTCTTATGATGATGATTTTAAGGCGAACCTCGCATTAAATCCTATACAAAGTTTTCTAAGCACATTACAATTCAGGCGCTCCACTTTCGATATAAATAAAGTGAAAGCATATTATCCGCTCATGGCTCAATATCTGCGTGTAGATAAGCCCGATAGTGTTACGTTAAATTTTAAAAGAACCTTTGCTCCTGCATCATCGGCCAATACACCCAACGTTGTCGTTGTTATTTGCGAAAGCTTCAGCGCCTACAAAAGCAGTATGTGGGGCAATCCATTGAACACCACTCCTTTCTTTAATGAAATGTGCAAACAGGGAATATTTTTTGACCGGTGCTTCACACCTTCTTACGGAACAGCCCGTGGAATATGGGCGGTAATTACAGGCATACCGGATGTGGAGTATCCTAACACGTCCAGCCGCAATCCGGCTTATGTTGACCAGCACTCAATAATTAATGATTATAATGGCTACCAAAAATATTACTTCCTGGGCGGAAGCTCAAGCTGGGCCAACGTAAGAGGTTTACTTACCAATAATATCACCGGTCTTCATTTGTTTGAAGAAAATAGCTATAAAGCCAAAACAATTGACGTGTGGGGCATTAGTGATAAACGTTTATTTCTTGAGGCAAATAATACATTGAAGGATGAGACCCAACCCTTTTTCGCGGTAATTCAAACGGCAGACAATCACAGGCCTTATACCATTCCGGACGAGGATAAAAATGAATTTATTAAAGAAAAATATTCAATGGATTCGTTGAAAAAATTTGGATTTCAAAGTAATGAAGAATTAAATGCCTTTCGTTATACCGATTTTAGTTTTAAAAAATTTATTGAAGCGGCGCAAAAAGAAAGCTATTTTAAAAACACCATTTTTGTTTTTGTAGGAGATCATGGCATAAGAGGCGATGCCGGTAACATGTTTCCGAAAGCATGGTCAATAGATGGTTTAACGACGCAGCACGTTCCTTTGCTTTTTTATTCGCCCGCATTACTGCAGCCTTCACGCATCAATAAAACCTGTTCGCAGGTGGATCTTCTTCCTTCGGTGACTGCGCTGGCCCGTGTTCCCTATACGAATACCACGATGGGTAGAAATTTATTCGATACCATTCAGAATAACGCCTTACCATCAGACAGTATCCGGTTTAAAAATTTAGCTTTTTTATATGATTATAATATTAAGCAAATAGGAATCGTAACCGATGAATATGTGTATGTTCACAATCTCTTAAGTGGGAAAGAAGATTTCAGGTCTTCGGCAAATGATGCTCCGTTGCTCAGTTCACTGGTTGTTAATGATGATAAAAAAACATTGCAAACTCTTTCACAGGCTTACTATGAAACGGCACGCTACCTGCTGCTCAATAATAAAAAAAGAAAGTAAACGTGATGCATTATATTCTTCCAATTATCTCACGGATTCCGCAGATTAAGCGCCCATGATTGTAAAAGCAAAACTTCTTAAAACGATTCCATTGACTATTCAATGGTTGCTGGTGCTCGGGCTTATTTATGTTTTAATTTTTACGTTATTCAGAGTGTCCACGGTTGTTTTATTTAAACCGGCTGATGTTACGGTTGCCTCGTTGTTGCCCTCTTTTTGGCTTGGCTTCCGGTTCGATGTGAAATGGATATCCATGATCCTTTTACCTATCGCGGTGCTTTCCGTTTATCCTAAATTTTCACCATTTTTTTCTGAAAAAAATAAGCGGCTGTGGTCGTATTATCTGGCAGCGCTTACGTTCATTGTTTTATTTTTTTATGGGGCAGATTTTGGAAACTTCAGCTACAACCATACCCGCATCAATGCAAGCGCATTAAATTTCGCAGAAGACCCGGTGATCTCTTTTAAAATGCTTTGGCAAAGCTACCCGATGGTTTGGATACTTACAGCTCTTGTGCTGACCGTGGTATTAATGGCGAATGTTTTTAAAAAAACACATGTGCAAACCCTGAAAAGAAATCTAAAGGAAAATAAAATCTATAAAAAAAGATGGCATGCGGTAACCATCCTGGTTTTAGCCTGGTGTCTCTATGGAATTTTTTCATTTAAACCACTAAAATGGAAAGACGCATTTGAGCTAAATGATAATTTTAAATCTTATGTCGCATTAAATCCGCTGCAAAATTTTTTTACTACGTTACAGTTTCGCAACCCTTCTTTCGAAGATCAAAAAGCTAAAGAATATTTCCCCGTGATAAGCAGATTTCTTCACCTTGATTCCTCTGCTTTTAAAACATATAAAAGAGAAATGCTTCCAAATAGCAAAGCATTGGAAAGCCGGCCCAACATTGTGTTAGTGATCGCAGAAAGTTTTAGTATGTACAAAAGCAGCATGAGCGGCAATCCGCTTAATACAACTCCTTTTTTCAAATCTTTATGTGACAGCGGACTGTTTTTTACCAGGTGCTTCACGCCTACTTTTGGAACAGCCCGGGGTGTATTTGCAGTGCTTACCGGAACACCCGATGTACAGCTTTCTAAATTTTCCACCCGCAACCCGGAAGCCATAAATCAACATACGATCATTAATGATTTCGAAGATTACAGTAAGTATTACTTTATTGGCGGCAGTGGTGATTTCAATAATTTTGAAGGACTGGTGAACAACATTGAGGGGGTGCATTTGTATCAGGAAGGCTCCTTTAAATCGGCTTTATTAAATGTTTGGGGCATCAGCGATAAAAACCTTTTTTTAGAAGCAGAAAATATTTTGTCAAAAGATAAAAAGCCTTTTTTTGCTATCATTCAAACGGCAGATAATCATCGCCCGTACAGCATTCCCATTGAAGACTCCGACTTTGTAAAACGGGTTGAAAACGAAGACACGTTAAAAAAATACGGCTTTGAATCATTAAAGGAATTTCAATCATTTTGCTACACAGATTATTGTTTTAAAAAATTAATTAATGAAGCAAAAAAACATGCCTGGTTCAATAATACCATCTTTGTTTTTATTGGGGATCATGGGGTTGAAGGCGAATCATCTGCCTTGTACCCACAGGCGTGGACTGCGGGCCAGCTTACTGATGAACATGTACCAATGTTATTTTATGCGCCCGAACTTATTAATTCTCAAACAAGACATGAAGTGGTATCACAAATAGATGTGTTGCCTACGCTTGCGGGAATGCTGCATCAACCCTACACAAATACGACGCTGGGAAGAGACCTTCTTAATTCAAAAAATAAAATGGATGCCGCGTTCATCATCCATCACGACGAAGGAAATATCGGAGTCGTTACCAATGATTATTACTATGTAAAAAATTTGAGAATAAATAAAGAAGAGCTAATGCCGGTTCGTTCAAACTATATGACGATAACACCTTTTCAAAAAGATTCGGTAAAAAAAGAACTTTCAAAGCTTACATCGGCTTTGTATGAAACCGCCAAATGGATGTTAGTGAATAATAAGAAATGAAGGACAACAAATCAATGAGACGCTAATTCTTTTTCTAAAATTAAATTTATTCAGATAATTGGCTTAGTAATGAACCACCTTCTTTACAATCATCACCATCCTCGGCGAATTTTTTATATGATAGTCATTGAAATTATAATCTCCAAACACCTCCTGGATCTGCAGTTGATGATAAGCGAACATTTCAGTGAAGTCGCCTAAAGAAAACTTAGCCACTTTTTCCAGGTGCTCGATAGGATTGTCCAGTTCATCATCTTCCACAACTATTTTTTTATAAAAATGCGTTTCATCAAACCATTTGGTGATATAATAATTAATTCCATCAATTTCTATTTCAGACTTGTGTACCAAATGATCTTCGGCATAATGAACATTTAAATAATCTATTACAAGAATGCCTCCGGGCTTAATGGATTGCGCAATAGTTCTTATGGCATTATCATGTTCTCTTCTTGTATTAAAATATCCGAAGCTGGTAAAAAAATTAAAGGCGTAGTCAAAATAATTTATCCAAAAAGGCAACCGCATATCGTGAACAAAAAACTCCAGGTTTTCCGATTCAAATTTTTTGGCTTCTATAATACTATCGGGTGAAAGATCAATGCCAGTGACATTAAAACCTTTGGAAGCAAGCTGTCGCGAATGCCGCCCTTTTCCACACGCTATATCAAGCATGAAAGATCCGGGAGGCGGTTTCAGAAAATCGATCAGCTTATTAATGAAGGCGGCCGCCTCAGCTTCATCCCGCTTAAAATATAACTGATGATAATAAGGGGAATTGAACCAATTTTTAAACCACGGAGTTGCCTCTGTCATACCTGAAATTTTGTTAGGCAAATGTAATCGGTTATTCTTTTAAT
>JALZAJ010000389.1 GCA_030948465.1 Bacteroidota bacterium | reverse complement strand
TTCCTTATTTTACAAAAGCTATTATGGAGGCTCCGTTTTTTTCTCGAAAGACTTCACACACAAACCAGGAAGATTCAGTAAATGCATCCGCACAAGAAGCAATGAAAAAAATCAGTTAGATAGATCTTCAGTAACACTGAAGGAATACAATCAGACTTCACTCAAACAAAAAAAATATTATGAAAGCAAAACTTCTTTTGATAATTACCTCGGGAGCAATGATTTTTAAAATCAGGAATCAAAAATTCTAAGTCAGATTCAAATTAAATCGCTTCTTAAATACGAGAGTTACCTGAGATCGTTAAACCAATAAACTGTAATTTCAATCATGTTTCAAGTGAGCCAATTATTTATTTATCCCGTAAAATCTTTGGGTGGAATTAAATTTGAAAATGCGCTTGTTACCGACCGCGGATTGCAATATGACAGGCGATACATGCTGGTAGATGAAAATAAAAGGTGCCTTACACAAAGAGAGTACCCTGCGATGGCATTGCTGCAGGCTGCGATAGAAGGAAATGAATTATTAGTTTATCACAAAAAATCCGCTGAGGTAAAATTAAGATTGCCATTGATTCCGGTAAATAAAGGTGATGTAATGAAAGTACTGATCTGGGAAGATGTGTGCGAAGCCGTTCATGTAAGCCAAACCGCAGATGATTGGTTTTCTGAACAAATAGGGATCTCGTGCAGGCTGGTGTATATGCCGGAATCATCAAAAAGAAATGTAGATCTAAAGTATGCGTTGAAAGACGATATTACCAGTTTTTCTGACGGCTATCCCCTTCTTATCATCGGTCAGTCTTCATTGGATGATTTGAATAGCCGTCTGCAGGAAGCATTGCCCATGAACCGTTTCCGGCCCAATATTGTTTTTACAGGAGGCCTACCTTTTGAAGAAGATACCATGGAACATTTTACTATAAATGGAATTCATTGCTTTGCAGTAAAGCCATCCGAAAGGTGTGTGGTTACCACTACCAACCAGGAAACAAGTATTACAGGAAAAGAACCTTTAAAAACACTGGCCACTTATCGCAGGGTGAATAATAATGTCTTATTTGGGCAGAACTTGTTAACAGAGGGAACAGGTATTTTACGTGTTGGTGATGCAATAGAAGTTATTAAAACAAAGCCTGCCTTATTACTTTAAACCCCTCCCCTTTCTTACAAATACTTTGACTAATTATGCTGCAGTTTCACCATACATCACAGACATGAAAAACCGTCCATTGCCTGTTATTCTTGTTTCCATTCTTTTTATAATTGCCGGATGTGTAGGATTCGCATATCATGTAAAAGAACTTTTTGGGTCAACTAACGGTCTATATGAAACGATATGGATTCTCTTTTTGCGAATCTTAGCTATCGCTTGCGGGCTGCTTCTGCTTTTTAGAATTAAGTGGGCACGCTGGCTTGCGATTGCATGGCTGGCTTATCATATTGTGATCAGTGCACTCAACTCAACATCTGAGATGATGGCACATATTGTCTTTCTAATATTGGTTTCCGTTCTATTGTTTTTACCGGTATCATCTGCATACTTTCGAAATAAAAACAAACAATAAAAAAAGAACGCAAAGCGGCATCATTAATTTTTATTGTCCTTTACTTCCAATAAAAAATTGTCCGCACAATAATTCCAAGTGTTCGATTCCGAACAGTTTCCCAAAATTATATTTATAACAAAATGTTCTTTATCAATAAAATAGAATATTGGTATGTTGGTTGAAAAGAATTAAGCAAAGAATTTGTATGCTGAAAAACTATTTTAAACCAGCATGGCACAATCTTATTAAAACAAAATATTCAGCCTGATAAGTGTTATTGGTTTGGCCATAGGTATGCCGGTTCGTTTTTTAATTATAATGATCATCGCCCGTCAAAAAAGTTATGATCAGCTCCACTTAAATAAAAGCCGCATTTACAGAGTGCAGACCGTTGGGAAAGATGGCCGGGACATGCAGGTGGCTTGGTCCGCGTTGGCTTTGGGATAAGAGTTTAAGGAGCAAATGGGATTTAAATTCAAAATGAAAAATATACTTTTTTGACTTTTTATTTTTTTTGAAACTTCAGACAATGTTTAAAAATTCAAAAAGAGAAAAACAAATGATTCAAAAATTATTTATAAAATCAACAGCGTTTAAAATGGGAATATCCCGAAACGGATGGAGCGCTAATAAATCTTTATCTCCGGTGATAATACACGAAGCATTTGCAGAAACTGCTAATTCAAGGAACTTATTGTCTTTTGGGTCACGGCAGTCGGTAAGCAATATTCCAACTTCAATTAATGCAGCTCTTGCCTGGAATTCTTTTATAACAGATAATCGTTTGTCAAGTAGTAAATATTTTTCAAATTTCGATCTGATAAATGTTTTTGCAAATTCATCAAATGTTGCAAAAGAATATGTAAGGATGCCCTGGTCAATAGCTTTATTATATGCCCTTCTACTCTCAGATTTATCAAGGAGATGTGCGCTTATGAGCGCATTAGTGTCAATAACAAACGTATCAATCATTTGCCTTCAGCAAGTCGCTAAGAATATCTTCCGTAAGCCCGTTTTTTTGGGCCTCATCGCTAATTGCATCAAGAAAATTTTTGTAGGATACTTTAGTAGCATCATTAATTATTTTTTTCAATGCAATAGCCACAGCTTCGCCAAATCTGCTTCGGATTTCAGGGCTGAATTTTTTAAATTCTTCGGCCGTAGGGTTATCTATTTCTATAACTATCTTTTCCATAAAAACAATTCAAAAGTATG
>JALZAJ010000373.1 GCA_030948465.1 Bacteroidota bacterium | reverse complement strand
TTGAGAGGGGATATAAAATATCCGAGCAGTGTATCCGCAAATCCTTTAGTCCATGGAAATATACTGAACAGGATCGGCAATGAAATGTAAACAGCAGTAACGATGAGAAACCACCTGATAATATTATTGATGAGATAAAAGAAATTAGCCTCTCTATCGGTATCAAACAAAACGTAGTTGCGAATTTTTATGCCTTTTATCCGTTTGCCTTTTTGGCTTTCAATTTGATTTCTCCCCCATCGCTTAAGCCGGTTTATGAAAATAATTATTCCTATCAGTACCGCCAATACTAATATGGCAAGAAGAACTTCTTTAAGGATGGTTTGCCAGCTCGTGGCAGACCGGTAGCTATTAACGTTTCCGGAAATAATTTCCTGGTAATTTTTGGCGAGACTATTTTTCGATGTATTCGCCCAAAGTGCATCATCATCCGTAACACTCATGATCACATTCTCACCAGAAGAAATATCAACGATCTGTTCGTTAGGAATTAACTTAAGCGAATCTTTTGCGCCAAAATTTATCTGCGCCAATTTTTTTATGCGCTCCGTGATAGCATCGGCTCTATCTTTGGGACCGAAGCTTCCTAGCCTCGTGTATATATAAAATAAGGTGTCACCAAAAAAGGGAGCCACTCCATACCCGCTAACATATTTTCTTAGGGAATCAATCTTTTGCTTTCTTTCAAGCCGGATCGAATCCTGGAAAGCTATTGCGTTAAGCTGTTTAACTAATTGCTCCCGTTTGGACGCATCGCTCGATTTAAGCTCACTCAACCGATCTTCCAATTCTTTTTTTTTCAAAGAATCTAACAGTCTCTTATTTTCAAGCTCCTTTAGCTGTTTTGATTTTTGT
This sequence comes from Bacteroidota bacterium, assembly GCA_030948465.1. Lineage (GTDB taxonomy): Bacteria > Bacteroidota > Bacteroidia > Chitinophagales > Chitinophagaceae > Ginsengibacter. The sequence goes on along the minus strand of JALZAJ010000373.1, from coordinate 1,526 downwards.
GATAAGAGTTGATTGTTTATAGAATCTTTGGCTTTTACTATGGAATCAATTTGGGCACATAATACAGTGCAACTAAATAGTAGTCCGACAAATAAACCGATATGTTTCATTGCAGAAGCTTGCTAATAATAAGGATTCAGCTAATAATTGAAAAGGAAAATATACAACTAACTCTCTAATTGCAGGCAAGGATTTTTATAAAAAAAAATATAATTATTTATAATATTATCTTCCAGCTCGAGGTGGGTGCATTTCAAGTTGTCGCTTTGGGTTCAAAGGTTGCCAACCTTGGAACCTGGTGCTTTCAACCTAAAACAAACTTACTGAAGGTTGGCAACCTTGCGACAATTTGCAATGCACCCCTCGAGGTTTATCGGGCAAGTTTTGGTCTTAATTTTATATCGCAAACGACTTACCATAAGGCTGGCCTTACATTGTGGCAGCATCAAAAATGGATTTGGGAGAATATAGTAAAAATCTAAATAGGCAAAGAGGGTTATAAATTAACAAAGCTACGAACAAGCTTTGCCGTTAGGGTATCAAGGAACTATTTATTTTCTGTAATTTTTGCTTACGAGAATAAGCATATTGGTTCTTTTAAATCAATCAGTTATCAGCCAGCTCATTCAACTCCCCCATATCATGAAGAAACTTATAAACCTTTTCAGCTTCCTCCGGGTTTACTTTGCTTATGGCTACCCCAACATGCACCAGCACATAATCATCCACCTCAGCTTCAGGAACAATTTCGAGACTGGCTTCTTTGATGATGCCGCCAAAGGAAACCTTTGCCATTTTTACATGGGTGTCTGCAAGTGTTTCGATAGATAGAATTTTACCCGGTATCGCTAAGCACATGGTTCGAGCTTTTAGTTAGAAAATTTATTTTTTCAAATCAACAAAAATATTTTTTTGGCAATAACATCAAAGACCAACGGCAGCCATATTTTTTTCTTTTTTCTCTTTTAATTTTTTCAGTAAAAAATCACACCATTCTTCCATTCCTTCTCCTTTATAACTTGACAGAGTAAATGTTTCGATTTTATCATTTACTTCTTTTGCATCTTTAATAACTGCGTCAACTGAGAACGGAACATAAGGAAGCAAATCAGTTTTTGTTACAACCATAATATCAGTTGTAAGAAACATGCTTGGATATTTTTTGGGTTTATCATCGCCTTCTGTGCAAGAGACTAATGTTACCCGAATATCTTCGCCAAGATCGTAAGATGCGGGACATACAAGGTTGCCGACATTTTCAATAAAGAGAATATCAATGCCATCAAAATTCATACTGGGCATTGCCTGTTGAATCATTTGTGCCTCGAGGTGACATATACCTTGTGTAACTATCTGTAACGCCTGTACGCCTTGTTTTCTAATCCTATCCGCATCACGTTCTGTTTCAAGATCGCCTTCAAGCACGGCAATATTTACTTGATCCTTTATACGTTTAATAGTTTCTTCCAGCAAAGATGTTTTGCCACTGCCCGGCGATGAAACCAGGTTAAGCAAAAGAATATCTT
>JALZAJ010000368.1 GCA_030948465.1 Bacteroidota bacterium | reverse complement strand
ACAAATGCAAATACACCATTGTTGTTTCTAATTTACTATGGCCCGGTAAAGTTTTTATAACATGAATACTGTTGCCACTGTTTAGCATGTGGTATATCTTGTTTTTCAATTCAATTCGTAATTTTATTCCATGAAAAGATCGGGTTCCGCAGACCTTCCATTGCATTATGGGTATGTGCCCAAATGGCTTGCTGAGCGTATGGCGAAGCTGGGTCTTGCCATAACAGAATCGATCGTTGCAGACTATGGCAAAACGGAAGTCCTGCGGAGACTTAGTGATCCGTTCTGGTTCCAAAGCCTTGGCGCCGTTATGGGAATGGATTGGCATTCATCAGGTATCACCACCTCTGTTATGGGCGCATTGAAACGGGCTGTTAATCCGCATTCGAAAGACTTAGGAATTTATATCTGCGGCGGCAAAGGAAAATTTTCTAAAGAAACACCTGCAGAATTATTAAAGATTGCTGATGCAACGGGATTAAGCGGAAATGACCTGGTACATTCAAGCAAGCTAAGTGCAAAGGTGGACAATACTGCCGTACAGGATGGCTTTCAATTGTACACGCATAATTTTATTTTAAGCAACGCAGGCGAATGGACAGTTGTGCAACAAGGCATGCATGCAGGAAATAAAACGGCCCGGCGTTATCATTGGCACTCTGATAGTTTCAACTCTTTCGTAGAAGAACCTCATACTGCCATCTACGGAACCAATCAAGGCGAAATACTAAATCTTACAGCGTGCGAAGCTGCTTCCTCACGGATTGGCATACTCGATCTCATTCGTGAACAACCCGAATATATGATGAAGCAGGTGCAGGAACTTATCATGCCTTCGCATCACCAGGTAACATTACAGGACGTTAATATAAAAAGACTGGGCGCCATGCTCTGGGTTGCACATGAAACCCAACCTAAAGATTTTGAAGAATTGCTGCTCCTGAAAGGAATGGGCCCACGAACCGTTCAATCTCTGGCTTTGGTAAGCGAGGTCATACACGGCACGCCCTCCCGGTTTAAAGATCCGGCAAGGTTTTCGTTTGCGCATGGAGGTAAGGATGGCCATCCATTTCCAGTGCCCACTACAGTATATGATGAAACAATAAGCCAATTGCAGCAAGCCGTGCATAAAGCCAAAATTGGCAATACAGAAAAAACAGAAGCGATAAAAAAGCTTCATGAAATTTCAGTAAAAGCTGAAAAAGATTTTATAGCCGGCGATAGCCTTGAACATTTCGAATCGCTTATAAAAAAAGAGCGTGATGAATCATGGAAGTATGGAGGTAAAACAGTTTTTGGCGATTCAAAACCTCAAAGTAATAAGGATAAAGTAAAGCAATTAAGATTGTTTTGATTCCGGGAAGACCGTTACCACTAACTACTGAAGACTTTTAAAATCATCTCTGCTATAGACACCCGGTGTGGCATGATCGCCTTCAGTAAATTTATAATTTACATATTTTATTCCTTTCATTTCAGTCAAAGAAAACGTAGCCGTTGCCATATAATTTTCAGCACCGGTACTTCCTATTCTTTGTATGAGGTAGTCGCTTTTTGGAATACTAACGTACACGGTATCATGCGAGCTTTTAATAAAGTCAAGATGGATGGAATCCCACGCATTGTTAATGAGGTAAACCAATTTTTCACCGGATAAAGTATCCAGCCGCATATTTACAGGTCTGTAGATTTTAAAAGAATTTGACATAGTATCCATTTTGGCGGTCCAAATGTTGGGTTGATTTTTTATCATCAATGCCGAATCTTCGCCCGATGTCGCGTCATGTACGGTATCTTCTACTTCCACATCCGAAACGTCATTATTCTTACCGGAATTCGATTGACAACTGATAAGTGCAAAAAGGATAAACCACTTATAAATATGCCTGATCATAAAGAACTTTTATAATTTAGAACGGATACCCGATGGCCAAATTTAAAACGAGGTTTTGTCTTCGCCAGGTTTTACTGCTAAAATCAATATTACCTAAAACCCATTGGTTGCCTGGAGTAAGCCACGGTTCACGTACCGGTGTCGCTAAGTCTATTCGCAACAAAAGAATAGTCAAATTAAGGCGCAGCCCAACGCCTGTGCCTATGGCAAGCTGGTTTAAAAAATTCTTTGTGAACTCACCGCCGGGGCGATTTGAATCCTTGTTATATAGCCAGATATTCCCTGCATCAACGAAAACAGCGCCTTCAATTATATTATTTATTTTAAGACGGAGTTCCGTGTTCATCTCCAGTTTTATATCTCCCGATTCATCCGGGAAAAATGAAAGGCTGTCAGCCCTTGGATCCCGGTAGGTGCCCGGTCCTATTGACCGGCTCCGGAATGCCCTGATGCTGTTATTTCCACCGATAAAAAATTGTTTTATGAAAGGCATTTCCCGCGAGTTTCCGTAAGGATAACCCACTCCAAAAATAATACGGTTGGCCAATCTTGTCTTCGTGCTGAATGCGTAATAGTATCGCCCTTCTAATTGTGTTTTTATGTATTGAGAAATTTGTGTTCCAAAGAGTCTTTTTTTACCATCGGCAGCATCGGCCTTAATTAATACGCCCGCAATATTGCCGGAAAGATCTGCCTGCCCGTTGAAATAGAAGCCTGTTCCATAAGGATTATTGATCAGGGGATCTATGGTGTAAGCGTAATTAGATCCAATTACAAACTGGGTATCTATCGCATGTTTTAACACCGGATTACTGGCAATGCTGTCAATATATTTTTGCGTAACGTTCAGGGCCTTTACATAATTTATTACAAAAGGATTGAAATCCTGCTGCACTCTTATGTTTGGCTTCCACGTATAGCCTAAGAGTGCCGTGAATGAATTAAGCGTATAGAGTTTTACCCTGTTTAAAAGATCGTAACTCAGCTCTATTTTTGTGCTGGGTACAAAAGCATTGGTGGTATTAAATTTAAAAAAAGGAACTACAAATTTTGGAATTCTAAAAGTAAGACCTCCTCCGAGTGTGTAGGTATTATAGCCGCTTTTGGATCCGCTGTATTGTACTTCGGAACCTACGTTTGCATGGACATCCAAATGTTCTGCGGCGCGAAAAATATTCCTGTTTCTGAAAGTGAATGTTATTAGCGATCCCACATAATTATTGGATTTGGTATTGCCTGAAATCTCAGCTCTCAATGATTTTTTCGGAAGAGCCGTAAGGTAATAATAAGTATTGAGCCTTCCGGTATCGCCTTCGCTATTAGGGGAGTTTTCGAAGCGGTTGTTTACGAATTTAAAAACATCCAGGTTGATAAGCCTGGCCAAGGTAAGGTTATGATCCGTTCTGTTGTAAACATCTCCTGAATCAAATCTTAGTATGCGGGGGAATAACTGTGGCTTGAATTTTTTCGCGGGATCCACTATATAATATCCGTCATAAAGAGTACGGTTTATATGACTGGTATCATTTCTTCCTCCATTGATCCTATAATTTGGGTAAATATATACATCATCAATAATGTACGGCTTTTTAGCAATAGAAGGCGTTCTCTCCTTTACAAGAAGATGCATATTTACTTTATGTACCCCTACGGTACTGTCAGCATTGATTATTAGTAAATCAGGGCTGAAATAATAATATCCTTCTTCTTTTAAAATAGCGTCTATCCTTTCCCGTTCGATCTTGATTGTTTCTAAATTAAAGGGATCGCCGGGATGAAGCAACGATTTTGCTCTTGTATCTTTTATTGACCTTCCCAATGCAGAACTGTCAACATCAAACTGCACCTCCTGAATTGTATATTGAGGCCCGGGAGTAAGTGTATAAATTGCGTGTCCTTTTTTATTTTTAACAACCGTGTCGGCCGCCGCTTGCGCATCGAAATATCCAATGTTTTGCTGATAGTTTTGCAGCACTTTGGCATTGTAATCGATATTTACACTGCTCAGCAAAACAGGCGGCTGGCCAATCTTTCTGAGAAATTTTCTTATGAAGCCTTTCTTTTTTGGATCACCGGCGAGATTAAAAAAAAACAGCTTAAACGGTATTCCCAAAAATTTGCTGTTGGGCGCAGGCCTTGGAAGATGGTCCGTAAGATCGAGCACTTTATTTTTTTCTTTTTTAGAAAGTGTGCTATCCGCGACTTTTACTGTTGCTCCCGTGTACAAAGCATCTCCCTTAGGTACAAGCTTGGTTGTATTACAAGCGGGTAAAAATAAAACTGTCGCAATAAAAATCTTTCCAAATATATTATTTACCATTCTCATTCGCTTTTGAAGGCACCGTAATAGTTTGTTCCTCTTCCTTCCTGGCATTTTCCTGCTTTGCTTCCTTTCTATTCTGATGCCTTATTTCCCGCTTCTTTTTGCGTTGTTCTTTGGTTGTAAAAAGCTCGCTCAATTTATTAAAGTCCACCGATACGATAAACCCAATTCCTGTCTCGATTACATAGCCTTGTATAATATCAGTATAGTCATTTTTGCGGTAGGCGCGGAGCATATATTTTCCGTCTTTACTTAATTTATAATTTATAGAAATATTGCCCGCAAAATTTTGCTGCTGGTTGCCTGCCGGCTGCGGTCCCTGCAGTTGAAAATCACTGCCAACGGTGACGGTTAAACGATCACTTAATAAATTCTTTGAAATACCCACATTTAAATCAGTGCGGTTTTGCTGAGTTCCTGTTGTATAATCCTGGCTGGTTGCCAGATCGAAATTAATATCAACACCGGCAATTAAATTTTTGGTAAGATCGTTCAATTGTTCTGTGAGCAGCCTGCTTACACTTTGCATGGCGAAAGTGCCGGCGTTGAGCGAGCTGCCTCCGCTGTTGTCAAATGGATTCTGGCCAACAAAGCGGTTTAAAAGTAAAAGGGCAAATACCTGCTTATTCATTTCTCCCGGATCTTGTCTTATCTGGGTAAGTGTATTTTGCACGGTGCTCACGACTTCGCTGGAGACATTATAATTTTTATCCGAAGGAAGTATAATATCAAAGGTTATCTGCGGTTTTAAAAGTTCACCTGCCATCATAAGATGTACTTCAAAAGGCAACTTTTGTTTATAGATCGTTTGGTCGCCGGTAACCTGTGCCTGCACCAGGTCTAATGGGGCTGTGTCGGCAATATAAATTGC
>JALZAJ010000365.1 GCA_030948465.1 Bacteroidota bacterium | reverse complement strand
ACAGCGGAAGAACCGGTGCTCGCCATGCAAAGCGGGCGCGGATCTCAAATTCGTAAGGCAAGGATAAAACTTAATAAAGTGGTGGATGTAATGGGTTGGCGGGCTATTGGCAACAAGCTCACCGACTCCTCTAAAAGCGACCAAATGGAATGGGCCGAACCACCGGTTCCATCAGCCCAAAAAAATTTATTTGAAGATGAATAAACTGTATACATTTTCCATCGTTGTTCATTAAAAAATCCTTTTTTTTATTAATCCTTTCGTTTCTGCAATCTTGTCTCATCCCTCAAAATGTCCGGGCATTTTTTCTGCATTTACTTTTTCAAGTGATCTCTCATCTGCAATTCCGGAGTTTTATTTAGTAAAAGAAATTTTTTCAATCAGTGATTGATTATTAGAATTTCCTAAATTACATGAATGAAAAAATGAACTGAAATTTCAATTTGCAAATTGCAAATTATTTAAAATGGAAGACACCGCTATGTTTTAGTATTTACACTTCTAACATTTTTTATGGTAAAAAAATTTACTTGCTTCCTGGCGTATCTCACCGGCGGTTGCCTTGTTTTTTTATTAAGCCTGAGTGCTTGTAAAACGAAAGTTTCTAAAAACCTGCCTGATGAAAACAGGGAAAGGGAAAATCCCGCCTTTACGATACGGGAAGAATTTCTGCAGGAGTTTGAAAAAACGAAAGACCCGGCAACCAATACAGTTCCAAGAGAGCGTTTACTCGATGCTGATAGTAAGGTAAAACAGTTTTATGCAAATAAGACGAATGCCATTTCAGGAATTAACTGGATCGAAAGAGGGCCTGGAAATGTCGGAGGAAGAACAAGAGCGATTATTTTTGACAAAAATGATAATACCGGGAATACGATATTTGCCGGAGGCGTTTCAGGGGGAATATGGAAGTGCTCTAATCTTTCCAATGCATCACCTACATGGATAAAGATCAGCGACATCCTGGATAATATTGCCATATCTTCTATTGTACAGGATCAGGCAAATCCTTCCGTCATTTATTTTGGCACCGGTGAAATTTGGGGAAACATCGATGCACAGCAGGGGCTGGGAATATGGAAAAGCACCGATGGGGGCGTGTCATTCAATCACCTGGCCTCTACAGCCGGCGCTCAATTTAGCTATGTGCAAAATATAGTGCTTACCCCTTACGCAATCTTCGCGGCCACTGGTTCAGGACTTCAAAAATCAACAGATGGCGGTAACTCATGGACAATGGTTTTGATAAATTCAATGAGTGATGTTCAGCTTGCGGCAAATGGAGATATCTATGCATCGAACTTTCTCGGCAATGTATTCAAATCAACCTCCGCACAGGGAGCGCCTGGTACCTGGGCAAATATTTCTGTACCCGGTAATCATGAACGTTTAAAATTAGCAACGGCACCGTCTGATGCGAATAAAATTTATGTGCTATGCCAGCAAGCAGGAGGAAATGATGTAGATGCCATTTATCGTTCAGATGACGGGGGTGGCAGTTGGAATAGCTGTGCTGTTCCAACTATTATTGACCAGGGAAATAATTCTGTGTTTACAAGAGGCCAGGCATGGTACGATCTTGCCGCGGCAGTTGACCCCAATAATCCAAATACAGTAATCATTGGCGGGGTTGACGGATTGCGGTCCACCGATGGAGGATTAACCTGGAACCAGGTAACCACCTGGTCTTTGGCCTCCGCTCCCGCATTTTCCGTAACGGTACATGCGGATCAGCATATTATTCTTTTTGCTCCCGGAAGCTCCGGCACTGCTTTGTGGGGTACTGATGGCGGAATTTATTATACCACTAATGTAAATGTTACCGGTTCAAAACCTGGCTTTGTAAATAAAAATAATGGCTATAACATTACACAATTTTATTCGGGCGCTATCAGCCCTGCAGCAGGCTCTGCATATTTTTTAGCCGGCGCACAGGACAATGGTTCCCAGAAATTTTCGGGCGGTGCAGGTGTTCAAAATACTTCATCTGCCAGTGGCGGGGATGGTGCGTTTTGCCATATTGATCAGTTGAATTCCATGAGGCAATTTACTTCCTATGTTTTCAGTGTCTATTATCGTTCCACTAATGGCGGAGGCGCTTTTGCAAATATTATCAGTGATCAAGGTCATGGATCGTTTATTAATCCAACGGTGTACGATGATAATTCGGATGTGTTGTACAGCGATTATACCACCGTAAGCACAAGGGCCGGGGGAGCTTACGCCAGGTGGTTAACCACCGGCTCATCAAATGTAGGAGTGACTGTCGCGAATTTTAATGGCGCCAGTGTAACTAATTTATATGTTTCTCCCAATGTTGCCAACAGGATATATTTTGGTTTATCCAATGGAAGTGTTATTTATGTAAATAATGCAAATACAGCTACAACCGGTACGGTAAGCAGCACGATCATAAAAACCGGTATTGGATCTGTTTCCGGTATTGCTATACAACCTGGTAATGAAAATCATATATTAATTACCTATTCTAATTATGGCGTAATCAGCGTATGGGAAACATTTGACGGAGGCGCCAATTGGATAAATGATGAAGGCAACCTGCCGGATATGCCGGTACGATGGGTAATATTTAATCCCGCAAATTACGACCAGGCTTTGCTTGCAACCGAATTAGGCGTTTGGAGCACCGACAATTTAAACGGCACTTCCACGATGTGGACGCCCACCAATCCAGGCCTGGCTAATACACGTGTGGATATGCTGAAGGTGAGAGCTTCTGATAACACGATATTAGCGGCTACCCATGGCCGTGGCCTTTTTACAACCACACTTAACAACGTTACATTACCAACCGTTTATTTTGAAACAAGCGGGGTTTCGGTTGCGGAAAATAACGGCACAACAGATCCCTGCAATCCCGCAACCAGCATGGTTCCGGTAAAATTGTATCTATCTGCGCCAGCCACTGCGCCGGTAACCGTTCAGGTAAATGCGGCAAATACATCTACAGCTACCAGCGGAAGCGATTATAGCATCGCTGCGAATACCGTAACTTTTCCTGCGGGAACTACCGGGCCTCAAATTGTGAATGTTACAATAAATGATGATAATTCTTATGAAGGCAATGAGTATATCAATCTTAATTATTCCATTATTGCTGGTGCATCAGCGGCCACGCCAGGAACAACTTTACAAAACTTTACCATTCAGATTAATGATGATGAATCAGCCGCTACCGGTGGCTTTATAAATTTAGTGAATAGTGGAGTTTCCAATGCGAACCTCGGCGGGTCGAGTCCATTACAGGGCAGTCAAACGGACAAAAAAATACAGTACTTATATCGCGCTGCTGAATTATTGGCCAATGGCTTACGACCCGGACTTATTGCCGGAATAAGTTTCATCATAAATTCAAAAGCAAGCGCTTCTCCTTTTAACGGCTTTACTTTTAAAGCAGCCGCTGCAAGCGCAACCGATCTCTCTTCAGGGTTTATAACTCCCGGAGCCTGGACGCTTATTTCTTCCGGAAATTACAGCACCGTGTTTGGAGTAAACCAATTTACCATACCAGGTGGTTTTAACTGGGATGGTATTAGCAACGTAGTATTTGAATTTTGTTATGACAATGCCGCTGTTTCCGGAGATGATATTCTTACGGGTGAAGGAACATCTTACTTGTGCCAGGCAAAAAAATCTTCTGCAAATGGAACAGATATGGGATGTGGCTACAATGTAGCTGCTGCTATGAATTCATTCAGGCCGGTATTTACTTTTACACAAACCATTCCGCAAACCGTTGTCAGTACCACCTTAAACAGTGCCAACCAGGTTAAGTTAGGCGGAGGAGATAATGTTTATTATTTCGATGCCGGGGGAAAAATACTGGCTCTTATTCAAAATGGAAGCGCTTTTAACTATGGTTGTACTTCGGTAACTATAGACAGGGCAGGAACGGGAACTTCTCAATTTATTGATTATAGTGCTTCTAATTATTTAATGGATAAAACCTATCGCGTTATTGCGGGTAATTATAGTCCCAATGGAGTTTACACTATTACTCTCTATTATACAGCGGCCGAAAAAGCCGGATGGGAGGCTGCGACGGGTCTGCAATGGAGCAGCATTCAGCTTATTAAGACTTCAGGAGCTATATCTTCAGCAACGCCATCAAATCCAGGCGGTGCAGGCAACATAGAAATGGTGCAGCCGGTTCACGGCATGCTCGGCGCGGATTATACTTTGAGCTATACGTTTAATACTGGATTTTCCGGATTCGGAGCGGGAGTAGTTTCTTCTGTTCTGCCACTTACGTTACTCAATTTTAACGCACTAATACAAGGACAATCCGTTCGGCTTGACTGGGGCACTTCCGCAGAGATCAATCTTCGCAATTTTGAAATTCAACGTTCTTTAGATGGATATAATTATGAGACTATAGCAACGGTATTAAGCGGGGGTATTCCTATCGGAAGAAGATATTATTCTTTTGTTGATAACAAACCGGGATCCGTTAATTATTACCGGTTAAAAATAAATGATAAGGACGGAAAATTTAATTTCAGCAAAATTGTTTCAATTAAAATTCCAGGTTTACCACAAAAAGTTTACGTGCTTAATAATCCGTTTGCGAATAGCATTCATCTACGGTTTGCAAATCAGCCAAAAGATAAAGTGGTTTTAAAACTATATGATGCCGCCGGAAAAATGCTGGTTTCACGGGAATTTAAAAATGCAGGGAATTTATTAGAATTAAATCTATCCTCCTCAATAATAAGTAAGGGCATTTATCTATTGGAAGCACGTATTGATGGAGACATTTTTACTTACAGGTTATTGAAACAATAAAAGAAAACTTACTTCTCAAATGTATGGGTAATGATCTGTCATTAAATAGAATATTTTCAAAATAATGCCAATGAAATCCTTTAATGGTTTCTTGTTGCCGGTATTTACCAACTGCAAATTATGAAGCCCGACGGAGCTAAATCAAATACAACGTATGGATACGTTGTTTCAAATGCTGTTGGTTTTACGACTATAAGATAATCTTCAGGGCAAATGAATAAAGGCAAATAAATAAATTGTATCACGCTCAATTTTTAACTATGAAATTTTTTTTGCAAAAATTAGTTCCCGGTGTTTTGTGGTGCATTTTTAGTATAAGTTTTTCTGCGGCGCAAATGACAAAGTCAACTGATGAATCTTTTATCGTTGAAAATTATTACAAAGTGAAATGGGGTTATGCCGATGAATTTATTAACCTGTGGAAAACAAATCATTATCCTCTTTTAAAAAAGGCGATGGAAAAAGGGGACATCATCAGCGTAAATGCAGAAAAACCAAAATTACACAGCGGGGAAGATACCCGCTGGGATTTTAAGGTGATTCTCGTCTTCAAAAATGCAAAGCTGGCTTTCGACGAAGACCTCACAACTCCCTATAAAAAGCTATTGTATGCCGACCTTGATAAGCTCGCTAAAGACGAACAATATCGTTTTGAATTGCTGCTGGCGCACTGGGACGTAATGGTGGATAAGGTTGCCCTGTAAACGTTCTGTTAACAGGTTGATCAATAATTGTCTTGTTTAAATTGCATGAAAAATGAAATTATTTTTAATAGCTAAAATAACCGGGGTTAACTTATCGTTATCATGTTCTATTGCAGATATATGATTTGCCAACGCTGCTTTATTAGCTCAAAATTTATAATAAGTACGATTCAATTTTAAAACTATAAGTTCTTATCCCATAAAACCTACCCATGAATACCCGTGTTGAAGTAATTGAAATAAAACTTGAAAACCGCTTTATTGATGAATTAATAGTAATTGCCAAAACAAAAGATGAGGCATCATACGCCGCCGAAAAATGGTGCGATGAGCATAATTGTGAATTAAAATATTTATTTTCTGAGCACGAGTTTAGTGGAAATACTCAAGACCCGCGAATGGCATTTTATGCGAAAATCGATACGCGGGGTTAATAACGGCCGGCGTTATAATCGCCTTTTTATCTTTGTCTTTTACACTCCATCCGGCAATATCCAAAATTGTCTTTCGGCTTCACATTAGCGTGCATATCAAATTTTCTTGCACTGACAGTGCAACACCAGTATACACGATGAGAACCGGTAAAACCAAGAAGGTCTTATTGAAGGTTTTAATTTAAAGAGACTCTGGAAAACTTTCTTGGTTTGGGCCACTCAAACAGTTGCACATCGTGTATATCTAATTTTCTTCCTGTGCCTCGTCACTTATATTTCGATAATCCGGAATTATACTGCGAATAAAGCAAAAACTAAACGTGTATCCTTATCCGTTATATTTTATTTATTGATGTGAGATAGAGGTGGAGGCAACCATTTCCTGAAAAGTTTCGATTAGAGTATATCGGCTTACGGAGAAAAAAGGCTGCGGTTAAGAGAGCCCGCAAAAAAGCTCCGCAAAGTGTACTTATCTTATACAAAACAAATAAATTTTATGAAAATTAAAACGCATGCCTCAGCAATGATCACGGGATTAATCCTTTTGATTTCTATTAATTCCTGTTCCAAATCCGGTACGGCAGCTTCGCAACCAGCACCGTCTAATGGTAATTCTAAAACCATAACTATATCGGGCATGGCCTTTCCGGCATCTACCACTGTTGCAAAAGGCACGTCTGTTATTTGGCATAATTCAGATCCATTTTCTCATACAGTAACTTCTGATGACGGTACCACTTTTAATAGCGGCAATTTAGCAGCTAATGCTTCATTCACCTACGTAGCAAACACAGCCGGAACATTCGCTTATCATTGCAATATACACCCAGGCATGACCGGTAGTTTGACTGTGAGCCCCTGATAAACTATTGTTGGAAATGCGGTGGCATTTTAAAGTTTTTGCTAAATATTTTCCATTCAGGAAATTATACTCTTACGGTTCAATTGTAGTTGGTTTTTAAAAAATGCGTTCGATTTACTCTGGCCGCAGCGAATGGTTCATTCACCAATCTATTGATAAAGTTTCAACAATTGCGCAGCAAAGTTCATGTCATAAAACGGTTAATATACTGACACATTTTTATGAGCAAAAGATTATTAAAAAATATCATTTTCATTTTGGTGTTACTTTTTGTAATAGCTGCGGCCGCTGGATATTTCTCATGGAATAAACCGCATATTAATATTGTGAAAGCGCCTGCGATCGAAATAAGCGCCGTTACTCTTTACAAGCTTTTTATTACCGATTCAATCCAGGCGAAATCACTTTATGTAAATAAGGTTTTAAATGTTCCCGGAACCGTAAAAACGATTGCTGTTAACCAGGAACACCAGCAAATAATTCTTTTAAAAACATCAGAGGCCGACGCATCTGTTAACTGTACCATGGAAAAGAATACCGCGGAAATTAAAGTGGGTGACCAGGTATCTATTAAGGGATTCTGTGTTGGTTACATCGGCGGGGAAGCTGCTATGGGATTGCGCGGAGATGTTTTTCTGACGAGATGCTACCGGTCTGCTTAAAAAATTATAGATGAGAACGAAGATATTTTATTTAGCGGTAATCTTTCTTTTTTCAATATCCATTGAACACCCTTCTTACGGACAGGAATATTTTACAAAGAATGGAAGAATTTCTTTTTTCTCAAAGGCCACTCTTGAAAATATAACCGCAGATAATAACCAGGTAATTAGTATAATAAATACTGAGACGGGAACCTTTCGGTTTTACGTTCTTATCAATGCTTTCCATTTTCCAAAAGCTATGATGGAGCAGCATTTCAACACCGATTATTTGGAAAGTGAAAAGTTTCCTTCATCAACATTTAAAGGAACTGTTACCGGTTTAAATAATATAGATCCCGGAAAGGATGGAAGCTATAACGTAAGGGTAACCGGCAGCCTCGAAATTCACGGTGTATCAAAAAATATCACCGCTACGGGAACAATAATTATAAAGAACGGAAGCCTGTCGGCGATCTCTGTATTTAAAATATTATTAAAGGATTACAACATACAAATACCTTCAACCGTGATCAATAATATTTCAGAAGAAATTGAAATTACGGTAATGTGCCAGTTCGAAAAAAGATGATCAAATTAATTTATATGTGCCTGATAAAATTATTTTTTACCGTCAGTATTTTTTTTCTTTCTGAACAAATGATCCTTGCTCAGGATACTTCCAATCTTATGAATCAGTTGGAAAAAGAAATTAAACAAAATGAAACCTCTTATGCTGCCGCAACTTTTAAATCAACACGTATCATAAACGGACATTCCGTAGAAACCCTGCCAGTCCACGTTTTGGATGTAAGAATTTCGCATCGCTTTGGTCCGTTAAGCAGCGGCATCTATAATTTCTTTGGCCTCGATAATGCTACGATGCGATTGGGATTCGATTATGGAATTACCGGTAATATTATGATAGGAGCCGGCCATAGTACATTCCAAAAAACGTATGACGCATTTTTTAAAATAAAAATATTGAGGCAATCAACAGGTAAGATTGATATACCGGTTACAGCAACTTTAGTAACGGCAATTGCAATAAACAGTCTCAGGCCGCGTGATTTTTATTCGAAGCCCGATTCAGGAATGGACGTAGAACGGGCATCGTATGTATTTCAACTATTAATTGGCAGAAAATTTTCCGACCGGTTTTCTTTGCAGATCATGCCAACCTTCCTACATGCTGATAACATTTCTTTTCTTCATAAAGAACATAACATTTTTGCGATTGGTATTGGCGCCAGGCATAAAATTTCTAAAAGAATAAGCTTGAACGGAGAATATTATTATCAGTTGCCGGACGGTAAAGCACCCGGCGCTCACAACGTTTTATCCTTTGGTATAGATATTGGAACCGGTGGCCACGTATTTCAACTCCACTTCACTAATTCTACCGGCTTAACAGAAAAATCGTTTATCACAGAAACTAAAGGTCGCTGGGATCATGGCGATGTATTGTTTGGCTTTAATATTTCAAGAGTATTTCAATTAAAGAAAAGCAGCACCAATAGCTGGAAAAAATAAGCATAATCAACACCCCGTCTTCCACACAAAGTCTACAGCATCTTCTCATCGAATGTAAGGACCTGTAATAAAAAAATTTTTCAGAATAATTTATGGCGGCGGAAGAAGTATCCTTTTAAAAGAGCCTGCTTTATCTTCTTCCGTAATAAATTATTCCTATACAACATTTACACAAAATTGATTTTAAACTATTGGTTTTAATTATACCGCTTTGTTGAGCTGCAACGAAGATGAATTTGACATGAATCGTCAAACATAATAAAAGAGAGAAGCTTATCTTTATGAAAGATTGTACTATACGAAACAGCTTTTTTCAATGTACCATTTCACCCGCAGAAAATTTATTCAATCCTCGTCAATTCTTTTGGCAGCATCAATAGCTCCACATTCTTTGGATTTTAAAAAAAGCAAACTTCTTTTAGCTTTTTCCACCCTCGGTTGCCCTGATTGGGACTTTAAGAAAATTACTGACTTTGCGGTGCAGCATAATTATCAGGGAATCGAGTTGCGCGGCATACTGCACGAAATGGATCTCCCAAAATGTAAAGAATTCAACAGCCCGGAAAATATAAAAAGTACGCTCGTTATGATGAAGGACAAAGGCCTTCAATTTGTTGACCTGGGATCATCCTGTACGTTGCATTTTGCCGATGCTGCAGAGAGAAATAAAAATTTAGATGAAGGGAAACGTTTTATTGATTTGGCACAAAAAATAAAATGTCCTTTCATAAGAGTGTTTCCCAATAAATTTCCAAAGGAACAGGAGAAGAATGAGACGATGGATCTTATAACAAAAGGATTGATGGAATTAGGAGATTATGCAAAAGGCAGTGATGTAAGCGTGCTAATGGAGACGCATGGCGATCTGGTAAAAAGCGATGACATTGTACACGTGATGCAGTCAGCCGCCGGCGATCATACGGGGCTTGTATGGGATGTTACCAATATGTGGTCTGTTACTAAAGAACCTCCCGCACAAGTGTATCCAAAATTAAAAAAATACATTCGCCATGCGCATATCAAAGATCTTAAAATGATTGATGGCAAAGAGCATTATACCCTGTTAGGACAAGGCGAGGTGCCCATATTTGCAGCGATTGATCTTTTAATAAAGGGAGGATATAAAGGTTACTATAGTTTTGAATGGGAAAAATTATGGCATCCTGAAATTGAAGAACCTGAAATAGCATTGGCAGATTATCCGGAAACGATGAACCAACATTTTTCTTAACAAACTCTATTCCTATCCGCAACGGCGAATAGCCGTTAGGGTGAGCCAAACAAATAACTATGCCCGATACGACGTATAAAAACAATAAAGCAAGATTACAAAACACGTATGATGCCATTGTAGTTGGCTCTGGGATCAGCGGGGGATGGGCCGCAAAAGAACTTTGCGAAAAAGGACTGAAAGTTTTATTACTCGATCGTGGGAGCAATGTGGTTCATCCGAACTATCCTACCGCACTAAAAGATCCGTGGGAATTTACACACCGTCTTCACCTCACGGAAGCTGACAAAAAGCAAAATTATGTTCAGAGCAGGCACTATTCTTTCCGGGAGGACAACAAACATTTTTATATCAACGACCAGGAAAATCCGTATGATGAAACAAAGCGGTTTGATTGGATAAGAAGCGGCGTGGTTGGCGGCCGCTCTCTCTTATGGGCAAGAGCCTGCTATCGCTGGAGCGATCTTGATTTCGAAGCCAACACAAAAGATGGCCACGGTGTGGACTGGCCATTACGGTATAAAGATATTGCGCCATGGTACGATTACGTGGAATCTTTTATTGGTGTAAGCGGCTCTGCAGAAGGGATTCCTCAACTGCCCGATGGAATATTTCAGCCGCCTTTTGAGATGAATTGTGTAGAGAAAGATTTCAAACAAAAAGTTGAATCAAAATACGCGGGCCGCAAAGTGATCATGGGAAGAACCGCTAACCTCACCAGGCCGGTGCAGGGACGGGGGCAATGCCAGGCACGCGATCTGTGTCATCGCGGATGTCCGTTTGGCGCTTATTTCAGCACGAATGCAAGTACGATACCGGCGGCATACGCAACAGGCAACCTAACGGTGAGGCCGTACTCGCTGGTGAACAAAGTTATTTATGATGAGCAACGACAAAAAGCAACCGGTGTTGAAATTATTGACACGGAAAGCATGCGTGAAGAGACCTTTTATGCACGGCTTATTTTCCTGAATGCCGCTACCGTTGCTACCGCTTTTATTTTATTGAATTCTGTTTCAAACCGTTTTCCAAACGGACTTGGCAATGACAGCGACCAGGTAGGGCGTAATCTCATGGATCATCATAAAGGCATTTCTATAACGTGCCCGGTGGATGGTTTCCTGGATAGTTATTATTACGGACGCCGGCCGACGTCCGCTTATATACCCCGGTTTAGAAATGTAAATGATAATACCCCGGCTTTTCTCAGAGGTTATAATTTTGGCGTGAGCGCCTCAAGGCATCCTGAACAAGCTGATGCCGCTATTGGCGCTGAGTTAAAAGAAGCCATGACGGAACCAGGCGGATGGCACATAGGTATGTATGCTTTTGGTGAATGCCTGCCTTATCCCGAAAACCGCATCACGTTAAATAACAATAAAAAAGATAAATGGGGAAGGCCCGTTATTGCCGTTGACTGTGAATTTAAAGAGAATGAAAAAGCCATGCATAACGATATGGTGATGCAGGGAAAGGAAATGCTTGAAACCGTTGGATTTAAAAATATAAAGGTAGATGCGGCGATATCTTTTCCCGGCAATGCCAATCATGAAATGGGTATTGCCCGCATGGGAAATGATGCAAAAACTTCTGTGTTAAATAAATTCAATCAATTGCATTCCGTGCCCAACGTCTTTATTTCGGACGGCTCATGTATGACATCTTCTTCGTGTGTGAATCCCTCTCTTACCTTTATGGCGCTAACTGCCCGTGCCTGCGATTATGCTGTAAAAGAGCTTAAGAAA
Source organism: Bacteroidota bacterium (assembly GCA_030948465.1). Taxonomy (GTDB): domain Bacteria; phylum Bacteroidota; class Bacteroidia; order Chitinophagales; family Chitinophagaceae; genus Ginsengibacter. The sequence continues at coordinate 454 of JALZAJ010000365.1, read as the reverse complement.
GGAAATATCTGATTAGCTTTTTTTCATTCCTCCGGCGAAAATAACTTGCGGTGTTTTAACGGTTTTATCAGCTTCGTCCCACCGTCAACGCCTGCCTTAGGTCATTTCCGAGTTGGTTATAGATGGCGTCAGGTTCAGCGCCCAGCGCATCCAGCGTTTTTACTAAAAAAACATCGGGCCGTGGTGATGGCGATTATATCAAAAATTTCACCATCAGAAAAACCGAATTTTCGAAGGTCATTCACATCCTCACTTGTTACGGCTGTAGCATCATTCACAATCTTTACCGCAAAATCCATCATTGCAATTTCAGCTTCGGTTAGCGAAGCATGATGATAGTCTTTCGCGATGGCATTCATCTCTTCATTCGAATAAAACTTTTCTTTCAGGATGGCACCGTGCGCAAGGGAGCAATAGGAACTTTTGAGGGCTTTGGCGGCGGCCAGTGTTACGA
>JALZAJ010000359.1 GCA_030948465.1 Bacteroidota bacterium | reverse complement strand
TTTATTTAGTTTATATAATTGATACTCCGATTATACTTTTGCAAACTCAAACCATACAACAAACCGTTATGATTGATTCTCTTGAAAAAATCCCTGTTGAAATTTTCGCTACTCCCAAAGAAGGCTCAACGTATGTAGCAAAAATAATTTCAAATCTTATAAAAGAAAAAAATGCCAAGGGAGAAAAAGCAGTAATCGGCCTCGCGACGGGCTCTACGCCAAAATCGCTATACGCGGAACTCGTTCGCATGCACCGCGAAGAGGGTCTCAGTTTTAAAAATGTGATCACGTTCAATCTTGATCAATATTATCCCATGGAACCGGATGCATTGAACAGCTATCATTACTTTATGCGAAAATATTTATTTGAGCAAACAGATATAGATCCTGAAAATTATTTTCTACCTAACGGCCTCATACCAAAGGACGAGGTAAAACAACATTGCGCTGACTATGAAAATAAAATCGCTGAAGCGGGTGGTTTAGATCTGCAGATATTAGGAATAGGAAATAATGGCCACATAGGGTTCAATGAGCCAGGGTCTCCTGTTTATTCCAAAACAAGATTGATCACCTTAGATAATTCAACACGCCTTGCCAACTCGCATGAGTTTGGAAATATTTCCCAGGTTCCGCGGATGGCCATTACCATGGGTATAAGCACTATCATGAAATCAGGAAAAGTTATTCTAATGGCGTGGGGTAAGACCAAAGCGCCTGTGATTCAAAAAGCGCTTGAAGGAAAACCCACTGAAGAAGTACCCGCATCCTTATTGCAGAATCATGATGATTGCACTTTTATCCTCGATGAATTTGCTGCTTCAGAGCTAACGAGATTTAAATCGCCATGGCTTACCGGCGAGTGTGAATGGACCCCGCGCATGATTAAGAACGCGGTAGTTAGTCTTTCCTTAAAACTGGATAAGCCGGTACTCAGCCTTACCGATCATGATTATAATGAATTTGGCCTTAGCGATCTGTTAACTGAAAAAGGTGATGCATACGAGATAAATCTTGAAGTGTATTATATGCTCAGGGATAGCATAACGGGGTGGCCTGGGGGCAAACCGGTTGCAACGAGCCCGAACCACCCCGAAAGAAGCGTTCCATTTCCTAAAAGAGTCGTTATTTTTTCTCCGCATCCCGATGATGATATTATAAGCATGGGCGGAACTTTTATGCGGCTTCATGACCAGGGACATGAAGTGCATGTGGCGTATCAAACAAGTGGAAACATCGCTGTTACTGACGAATTCGTTACCCGCTTTCTTGATTTTACCGTTGGCTTTGAGAAAATATTTGACATAGATAATACGATCAGCAAAACTATTTTCAATAAAGCATCTGCCTTTATCGTGGGTAAAAAGTCAAGTGAAAAAGATTCTGAAGATATAAGAAACATTAAAGGTTTAATACGCCGCTGTGAGGCAAGAGCCACCTGTAAATATGTTGGTTTAACGGAGGATCAGATTCATTTTATGAACCTTCCCTTTTATGAAACAGGCACTATTGAAAAGAATCCAATGAGTGATGAAGATGTGCGGATAACTATCGAATTGCTTCGTGAAATAAAACCGCACCAGATATTTTGCGCAGGTGATCTTGCCGATCCGCATGGTACGCATAAAGTTTGTATCGATATCATTCTCGCCGCACTGGATGCGATGAAAAAAGATGGTGATGAATGGTTGAATGATTGCCGGGTTTGGCTCTACAAAGGCGCATGGGAAGAATGGGATATAAATGAAATTGAGATGGCGGTGCCCATGAGCCCCGATCAGGTAAGAAAAAAGCGCTATGGAATTTTTATTCATCAATCACAAAAAGACAGTGTGCCTTTTCAGGGAAGTGATAACAGGGAATTCTGGCAACGTGCCGAGGAAAGAAATGCCAACACTGCTGACCTTTACGCAAAGTTGGGACTTACAAGATATGCGGCTATGGAGGCTTTCGTAAGATTGCCGCTTTAGTAGGTTATAATCAATTGTTACCGATTTATTGACTATCATTAATTTTCAATTTTCAATTTGTACTCACTGCTGATGTCGGCGTACCGCCCACAGTAATTTTAATTCGTGTGTTCCCAGACGTTTGCAGCAAATCCCATAGCTTTCAACATTTTTTAAAATGTGTCAAACGACTAAATTCTTTTGTTCCTGTTTCATAAAATTCAGCCGCAGACCATTGATACCCTTCTGGTGAAGTTGCTAAATTCCACAAGGATTAAATGAATATAATTTAGTTTCTGTTGAAAAAATTCCTCGGCCAACATTCCTTAATCATTGCTTTCCGTTCCCAAAATTGAAAGCGCCCGCCGGATTTATTTACAAAATGTTTTTCCAAAGTTGCAGGATTATTTTTTAAGCATCTTTCATAAAGTTCAATGCTGAAAATAGTTCCCTGTATAATGGCATTAATAGTATTAAGCTACATTAAATGTATATGGTTTGAGGTGTAATTTCTGCTTTGAAATTTCTATTTCAGCGTTGCGCAAATCAAAGTAAGCAGGTTAATGGTAAAACCAAACAACGTAAGGCAGGCGAACGTGCCGATGATCGATACGATTATTGAAATAGCGGAAATGATCGCCAAACTATAATTTAATTTGTAAGCATGTTTTCCTGAAGAAACTTTTCCAGGTGTTCTTTTGATTCTATG
>JALZAJ010000353.1 GCA_030948465.1 Bacteroidota bacterium | reverse complement strand
ATAAAGATGCCACTGATAGCATAATTGTAAACCCTGTTCTTAATAAAAAAGACGAGGTCTGGCAATAAAATAAGGATCGTAAGTAATGTTATAATTAAATAGTAAAAAGCAAGCCTTTTAAAATCAATTTTTATTTGATCAGAAAACAAGAATCAAGGTTTATTTTTTAAGAAGTAGGTTCCCGTAGCAACATTTATAATAGGTGCAAACTTATGGAAATATTAAACTATCAATAATTAGTTTTATTGCATGCAGTAAAAATTTTCAGTTAAAAATTACAGTAACATGTAACTTGAACAAAAAATTAAGGATTTAAGCAAGCAATTGTCAGTTTACTTCTTAGTGCAAAGAAAGACGGGATCACCTTTCCAAAACCCATATTTAAAAATGTCTTCATCAGAAAATTCTGACGTATAATCATCTACCTTAACATGGAATCCCGTTTCGCGGAGTCGATCAGCGTAATCAAGGCCGTAAAATCTCACATGCTCCTTCAGGCCAAACGCCTTTACTCTTTCTAAAGGATCCGTAATAGATGAATCTTCGTAGGTTACTTTCCGGCTTTTATCGTATGGAACCTGCATAATCGCCCAACCTCCGGGTTTCATTATCCGGTAAAGTTCCCGCATTGCTTTCCTATCATCTTCGATATACTGAAAAACATGATTGCAGATAATGACGTCGTAGCTATCATCAGGCAGATTGGTATTAAGAATATCCAAGTATTTAGTTCCTTTAGGATATAGATGAGCATATACATCCACAGGATCATACTGCAGATTTTTCCGTGAATTTAAATGGTCAAAAAATGCAACTTCAGGTGCCACGTGAAGCACTTTTAATTGTTTCTGATATATATCCGTTTTATTTTTGAGATACATTGACAATAAACGATGCCTTTCCAGCGATTCACATTTTGGGCACCAGGCATTTTTTCTTTTTATTTCCCCAAATGGCGCAAAGGCGCTAAATGTACTTCCACAGCAGTCACAATACACCTTGTTTCCCCTGTATTTCCATCTTAAAAAAATAAGTCTTGCCTTGTTGGCGATTACAAATAGAATTCCCAAAGATTCCTTTTGTTTGGTTGAAAGCATAGCGGTTATTTACAGGGAACTAAATTTTTTTGAAAATGAGGTTGCAACCCTTATTTGCGGTCGGTGAAAATAATGTAAAACTGAAAAAGAACCAATTATTGTGCGTTACAAGGAATGATCAGACGCAAAAATGAAACAAGTTGATTTAATCTGGCCCTCGAAATTACGGCGCAATGCAATTCATTTTTAAAAATATGTATCTAAAAGCAAGCCTTTTTAAATCAATATTTTCTGAAAATTAATTTTCCATTTATAGATGAACGATGCTTAATAATTAATTAAAAAATGTATTAATGAAATGCATCGCTTAATATTATTTACTACCTTTTGCCCACAAAAATTTCTAATAAAATTTTTACATTTTTATGGGATCTTCATCAATGATCATTTTAATTATTGCAGGTCTTGTGTTTTCTTCCATTGCAATACTTGTGTCTAAAATTGTGACAAAAGCGACTACCAATCCTCAAAAAGGAGAACCGTATGAATGCGGCATTCCCACCCACGGTACAACATGGAAACAATTAAATGTTGGCTATTATTTATTTGCATTAATATTTTTAATTTTTGACGTGGAATTGGTTTTTCTTTACCCGTGGGCTGTTGTGGCAAAACACGTTGGATGGATGGCATTGATAGAAATTATTATTTTCTTCTTCATTTTATTTATGGGCTTTTTATACGCTCATAAAAAAGGGGCGTTGAAATGGAAGTGAGCTAACTGCCCCAAAGAGAGAAAGGCGGATTGTACATAAGTGATATACTAAAATCATAAAAAGATTAGGCCATAAATGAGTGACGCTTCAAATAACTTAAAGACCTCCACAGTTCCCCCTTCGGGGGCGGAGGTGGCTTTTCCCGGCCAAATCCACGATACACCCGGAGGTGGCATCGTATTAAGTAAACTTGATGATATTATAAATTGGGCCCGTTCCAATTCTTTATGGCCATTGACCTTCGCTACCAGTTGCTGCGGTATAGAAATGATGGCTGTTGCATCCGCTAAATACGATTTTTCGCGCTTTGGTTTTGAAGTTGCAAGAGCCTCACCACGCCAGGCCGATGTAATTATTATAGCCGGGACGATTGTAAATAAAATGGCCCCGGTTTTAAAAAGATTGTACGACCAAATGGCTGATCCGAAATATGTGATTGCCATGGGAGCCTGTGCCATCAGCGGAGGTCCATTCTTTTACAATACCTATTCAGTAGTAAAAGGTGCAGACCATGTGATACCGGTGGATGTTTACGTTGCAGGTTGCCCGCCAAGGCCGGAAGCATTGCTGCATGCTTTAATGAGTTTACAGCAAAAAATTAAAAGCGGGTTAACAAGAGAGCAAATGCCCCCATCCTCTAAAGGGGTGTAATTGGGAAAGCCTAAAAGTTTAAAACGCATGAATAGTGAAGATTTAAAAATTAAAATTAACCTGCTATTTCCTTCTGCTACTTTTGAAGAAGGCTGCGATCCAATAGCCATCGGATGGCTCAATATTAATATAGAATCAAAAGATTGGTTAGCCCTTGCGCAGCAATTGCATGATGATGAATCACTATTTTTTAATTATCTTTTTTGCGTTACCTGCATCGACTGGAAGACACATCTCACAATGGTTTACCATCTCTCTTCCACAAAATATCGCCACACAATTGTAGTAAAATCAAAACTGGACAGGACCAATCCCGAAATAGAAACAGTCAGCAAAATATGGCGAACGGCAGAATTTCATGAAAGAGAAGTCTATGAAATGTTTGGAGTAAATTTTCTAAACCACGCTGATCTAAGGTTGCTGATTTTACCAGATGGTTGGGAAGGTAAAAATCCAATGCGAAAAGATTTTGAAGATCCTATAAATATGATCAAGCTCTGATAATGGTAGAAGAAATTGG
>JALZAJ010000325.1 GCA_030948465.1 Bacteroidota bacterium | reverse complement strand
TTCACTAATATCAAAAGGCTTGGCAATAAAATCATCCGCTTTACAAACTTTTAAAATATCCTGACGACTGGAGTGTGCAGAAAACATGACGACAGGAATATCTTTTGTTTCGGGATGAGTTTTCAGGTTATTACAAATATCCCTGCCATCAATTCCCGAAAGAAAAACATCTAATAAAACTAACTGAGGTGAATATGAAACCGATGCAGGTATCGCATCTTCACCTTTGGGTGTAACCATAACTTCAAATCCATTCATTTGCAGGATCAGCTTAAGTATATTGAGAATATCCTTATCATCATCTACCACTAATATCCGTTTCATAAGGATTTTACCTCAATAACTAATCCATCTTTTTAATTATAATATGTTTACAATTTAACTTATTAGCGCAGCTATTATTTATCAGTTTTCTTATGAAAATCAGTTTGTGCCATTCATAAAAAAAATCGAGGTCGCCTGAGTAGCGGTGATGTAGATAATGCCTGCTCAATACCTCTGGTAAGATAAAGGCCGCTTGCTGCATTGTCGATTATTTTCAGCGCTATATCCCGCAAAGGATAAAGACAATTAAAATTAAGCCAATCCTCCTTTTCAGTTTGTTATCTTATGCGCCTGGTTTACTATATTAGAATTTGTTTAAGCCACCACTCAATTCTTATTCTTGCCTGATTCCCGATCTTTATATAAATCAGTTTTTGTGGAAATTTCCCAGGCGTGTAGAAATTAATCCGAAAATTATAATGGGTAAAACCTGTTATAAAAAGTACCCGTATGGCAGTTGAATTGCTTCTTGAAAATTGTCCTCCGGGAACAGAAGAGAATATTTTGCTTGCTCCTCATCGAACACTCTGTGAAGATAAAAGTTGGCGACTTTGGATAAGGCAGTTGTAACCATTTCGGACGTCATCAAAAATTAAGCTTGTAAAAAAGATTGTAGTCATGTCCAATTTATTCCATGTCGCTTGTTATCTAAGTATAATTTATTTACTAACATACCTGATAATACAGGTAATTAAAATTTTTTAAAAATGGAAGAATACGTATTAATTATGCGGCACGAGGATGGCAGCAAAATCGCTTCGCCCGAACAAATGCAAATATGGATGAAACAAACCATGGATTGGATTGGAGGCATTTCCGCTCAAAACAAATTTAGCGGCGGTACCGGTTTATTATTCGATGGCGCCAAAGTGGTACGGCCAAACAATGTAGTTACCAATGGCCCTTTTGGTGACATAAAGGAAACCATTGGCGGGCAAATTACTGTAAAAGCAGACTCCATTGAAGAGGCAATTGAATTTGCAAAAGGGTGCCCGGTTTTACAAGGTGAAGGTAACAGCGTGGAAGTGAGAAAAATTGCCAGAAATGATGGTGTTCACTAAGAGAAAATAAAAGCCTTCGTATTTTTGCGGGGGCTTTTTTATTTATGGCAAACCAGGAATTAATACCGCATTTATTCAGAACAGAATTTACAAAAATAACTTCTGTGCTCTGTAAGCTTTTTGGAATAGAGCATATAGAAATTGCTGAAGACCTTGCAAGCGAAACCTTTTTAGCAGCCCTGGAAACATGGACTTATAAAGAACTTCCTGAAAATCCCACAGCGTGGCTGTATGCTGTTGCAAAAAATAAAGCAAAAAATTATTTTATCCGAAACAAAATTTTCAAAGACAAGGTTTGTTCTCAATTAAAATATCCGATAAGCGAAAGCGAAGAAATAGAAATTGACCTCAGTGATAAAAATATTATGGATAGCCAGTTACAAATGTTATTTGCTATATGCCATCCTTCAATTTCAACAGAAGCTCAAATCGGTTTATCACTCCGGGTTCTTTGCGGCTTTGGAATTGATGAAATTGCCAACGCCTTTTTAACTAATAAAGACACTATTAATAAGCGGCTGTTTAGAGCCAGGGAAAAATTGCGGGCTGAAAAGGTGAGCATTGAATTTCCGGGTGAAGTTGAAATGAATAAGAGATTGCAACCCGTGTTAACCACGCTTTATCTTCTATTCAACGAAGGCTATTATTCTGAAAGTAAAGACATCATAATGCGCAATGATCTTTGCATAGAAGCGATGCGACTAACACAACTGCTCGTCGAAAATAAACACACAAACGTCCCTTCTGTGAACGCGTTACTTTCATTAATGTGTTTTCAATCTTCCCGGTTTGCAGCCAGGAAAAGCGAAAATGGCGATCTAATTTTATACCAGGACCAGGATGAGTCATTATGGGATTACGAATTGATCTCGAAGGGTGGATATTTTCTTCACCAGGCATCGCAGGGAAATACCATTTCAAAATATCACCTGGAAGCCAGCATAGCTTACTGGCATACCATAAAGACCGATACAAAAGAAAAATGGGAAAACATTCTCCAGCTATTTAATCAATTATTGCAAATAGAATACTCTCCTGTAGCAGCGCTCAACAGAACTTATGCACTTTCAAAAGCTAACGGAAAAGCAGAGGCAATTATCGAAGCCGAAAAATTAAAGCTAACGGGGAATCATTTTTATTATACACTCCTTGGCGAGCTTTACAAAGGAATGGATAATCATAAAGCCGGAATGAATTTTCAAAAAGCACTTTCTATCTCTAAAACCCAGGCAGATAAACAGGCTATAAAAAAGAAAATCAGGGAACTATGAACGGTCACTTTTTGGCCTGTTATATTTAGTGGATGAAGTTATTTTTCTCTCATTAATGCTTCGTAAAGCAAGGAATAATCGCCTTCCCTTTCCAAAAAATAATAAAAAGTTTCTTATATATTTATATGGAGCAAACTTAAGCTTGAATTAAAGGTGTAAAGAACTTTAAGCAGCTTCCGCATTTTACAAGTATTTTGTGCAAATAAAAGTTGATCTTAAAAATTATTCTAAAATAAAATAAAAATACAAAAGCTATGTCGGTCATTACAGGAGACAAAGAATTTTTCAAAAACATTCCTCAAATTAAATATGAAGGCCTTGAAAGCGATAACCCGCTTGTCTTTCGTTGGTATGATGAAAATAAAGTTGTCGGCGGAAAAACCATGAAAGAGTTCCTACGGTTTGCATGCGCTTACTGGCATTCGTTTTCTAATATAGGCGCAGACCCTTTTGGCGAAGGCACGCACATTTTTCCGTGGAATGAAAAAAGTGATGCCGTGGAAAGAGCAAAAGATAAAATGGATGCCGCATTTGAATTCATTACAAAAATGAATATTCCTTTTTATTGCTTTCATGATGTGGATGTGGTGGATTATACCAACGATGTAAAAGACAATGAAAAGCGGTTGCAGGCAATTACTGAGTATGCAAAGCAAAAACAACAGGATAGCGGCGTAAAGCTTTTATGGGGAACGGCCAATCTTTTTTCAAACAAAAGATATATGAACGGCGCTTCCACCAATCCTGATTTTCATGTGCTGGC
>JALZAJ010000324.1 GCA_030948465.1 Bacteroidota bacterium | reverse complement strand
ACCGTTATCGGTTTCCCGTTTGGCTATTCCGCTATTGAAGCAAAGGTTGCAGAAATAGTTTTGGCAATTGTGGATGGCGCAGACGAACTTGATATGGTAATTAATATATCGGCCATAAAAAATAATGACTGGCAGTTCCTGGCTAATGAGATCAATACGATTTTGCCTATTATCAGAAACCGGAACAAAGTAATAAAAGTGATTATTGAAAGTGGTATTCTTACTGATGAAGAAATAATAAAGTGTTGCGATATTTATGGCGCCGCGGGAGTTGATTATGTAAAAACTTCTACCGGTTATGCTGAACATGGTGCATCGCTGCACGCTGTACAATTAATAAGAAAGCATTTAAGTGATGCGATAAAAATAAAAGCAAGCGGCGGCATCAGAACGTACCAATTTGCTAAAGAATTAATTGATGCAGGTGCCGACAGGCTGGGCTGCAGCAATAGCTTACAAATCGTCAAAGAGTGCATCGAATCAGAAAATTGAAATTTATCAGTTTCGAAGCAACTCATACTTCGAAATTTCCATCTGATTTTGGAAAACTCCAACTCATAAATTATATTTTCCTCTGTTACCTGATCATGGTATTATTTTTGACAAATGTTACCCGTAAAATTATGAAGCTCCTTTTTTCCTTATTTTTTATTTGTTTTTCTGTTCATGCTTTAGGCCAGAATTTAGATTCCACAAGTGCTAACAGAGTGGCAGTGCATAGTGATTATCGTATGGAAATTTTAGCGAGAAAAGAAGCAGAACTAAATACCGCGATATTAAAAGCCCAGTCTAGAATTGCACCTGGCTTCCGGCTTATGGTACTGAATACTAACGACCGGGCTTATGCGATGCAAATACGCACGGAGTTACTCCAAAAATTTCCTGAACAAAAGCCCTATATGTGGTTTTCAAATCCATACATTAAATTAAAATTCGGAAATTTCAAAACCAGGGAGGAAGCCGAAGTATATAAAAGTCAGATAAGCCGTATGCTTAATGGTGCGTCGGTTTATATTATCCAGGAAACAATTGAAGTAAAGCCCGATAAAGATTTTAATCCTGATGAGATGAAATAGTGGATTGATTCATTTTTAATTTTCTATAAAAGGGTTTCATTAGTGAAACTCTTTTTACTTTTGGGTATGTCCATCATAAAAGACAAAATAAAAAAATTAGCGGCAGCATATTCTAATGAATTCATAGATATCCGTCATCATCTCCATGCGCATCCTGAGCTAAGTTTCCAGGAATTTGAAACCTCAAAATTTATTCAACGAAAACTTCAAGACTGGAATATTGAATACCAGGTAATGGCGACCACCGGTGTCATTGGACTTATTAAGGGGAAAAATCCAAATGATAAAGTAATCGCCTTACGTGCTGATATGGATGCCTTGCCCATAAAAGAAGCAAATGACGTTGAATATCGATCTAAAAATGAAGGTGTCATGCATGCATGCGGGCACGATGTACACACGACCTGTTTGCTCGGAGCTGCTAAAATATTAAATAAACTAAAAAGTGAATGGGAGGGAACGATCAAACTAATTTTTCAACCGGGTGAAGAAAAAAACCCCGGCGGGGCAAGTCTTTTAATTAAGGAAGGTGTTCTTGAAAATCCCGGGCCTCACGCCATCTTTGCTTTGCATGTGCATCCGGGTTTACCAGTTGGTAAGTTAAGTTTTAGAAGTGGAATGGTAATGGCGAGCGCTGATGAAATCTATATAACAATTAAGGGCAAAGGAGGCCATGCTGCTTCGCCGCATCTCACTGCAGATACCATACTTACTGCGTCACACCTGGTAGTTAATTTACAGCAGATCATCAGCAGAATGAATGATCCCTTCAATCCATCGGTATTGTCAATTACTTCTATACAGGGCGGAAATACTACCAATGTAATTCCGGGTGAAGTAAAATTAATAGGAACCTTCAGGGCAATGAATGAAGAATGGAGATTCAAAGCGCACGATCTTATTAAAAAAATTTGCAACAACACCGCGGAGATGTCTGGTGCAGAAATTGCGGTAATTATTGATGTAGGCTATCCGTTTGTAACCAATAATGAGCAATTAACTTTTATGGCCAAACAAAAAGCTGTAGAATTTGCAGGCGCAGAAAATGTAGGAGAAACAGAAATGCGTATGGGAGCGGAGGATTTTGCATTTTATTCGCATAAAATTCCTGCTTGTTTTTTCAGGCTTGGAGTAGGAAATAAAGAAAAAAATATCAATTCCGGAGTACATACTCCCTTATTTAATATTGATGAAGCAGCCATTAAAAACGGCGTTGGTATTATGTCCTGGCTGGGAGCCACTGCTGTAGTTAAATGAATTACCCACATTACCTATCTTTACGATCATTAAATTAAAAATGCAAGGCTGTCACAGGCCGATCGTGTTTAATAAACCAATATGCAAAAAAATCTTCGTAATCAGGAAGCGCTTGATTATCATTCAAAAGGAAGACCGGGAAAAATAGAAGTAATACCTACAAAATCTACCAAAACCCAAAGAGATCTTTCACTTGCCTATTCACCGGGCGTTGCCGTTCCCTGCCTGGAGATAAAAGATAATCCTGAAGCGGTATATCAATACACAGCCAAAGGAAACCTGGTAGGCGTTATAAGTAATGGAACTGCTGTATTAGGCCTGGGAGATATAGGAGCAGCAGCAGGCAAGCCCGTTATGGAAGGCAAGGGAGTTTTATTTAAAATTTTTGCTGATATCGATGTATTCGACATTGAAATAAATGAAAAGGATCCGGAGAAATTTGTAGAGATCGTGGCGGCACTTGAACCTACTTTCGGTGGAATAAATTTAGAGGATATAAAAGCCCCGGAATGTTTTTATATAGAAAGAGAGTTAAAAAAGCGATTGCAAATTCCTGTGATGCATGATGATCAGCACGGCACGGCTATCATTAGCTCTGCGGCATTACTGAATGCATTAGAAATACAAAGAAAAAAGATTGACAAAGTGAAATTCGTTGTAAATGGCGCGGGAGCTGCTGCCATGGCCTGCGTTCAACTTTATGAAGCAGTGGGAGCAAAGGCCTCAAACTTTGTAATGTTTGACCGCACAGGAGTCATTCATGCTGAAAGGCCCGAGCTTGATGAAATAAAAAAACGCTTTGCTCAATCGAAAAATTCCAGCCTTACCCTTGCGGAAGCGATGAAGGATGCTGATGTGTTTATAGGCCTCAGCGTTGGAAATGTGATAACTCCTGAAATGGTGAAAAGTATGGCAAAAAACCCTGTCGTATTTGCCATGGCAAACCCCGATCCTGAAATAACGTATGATAAAGCAACCGGCGCCAGGAAAGATGTTATAATGGCTACCGGCAGAAGTGATTATCCTAACCAGGTAAATAATGTTTTAGGGTTTCCCTATATTTTTCGTGGTGCCCTTGACGTTAGAGCCACTCAAATAAACGAGGCTATGAAACTTGCGGCTGTTAAGGCTTTGGCTGAGCTCGCAAAATTGCCTGTCCCTGATATAGTTACACTGGCTTATAATGAAAAGAGTATTGTCTTTGGCCCCAATTATATAATTCCCAAGCCTCTTGACAATCGTTTACTTTCTACTGTGGCCCCGGCTGTGGCAAAGGCTGCTATGGAGAGCGGAGTCGCACGTTATCCAATTGAAGATTGGAATGCTTATACAGTGGAATTGAATGAACGGCTTGGTATTGATAACCAGCTATTGAGGGTAATAGGAAACAAAGCCCGCAAAAATCCAAAAAGGGTAGTATTTGCTGAAGCCGAAAATCAAAAGATATTAAAAACGGCACAGCTCGTTCAGGACGAAGAAGTCGCTTATCCTATACTGTTAGGTGACCCGGAAATAATTAAAAGTATTGCGGCTGAAAATGGAATCGATCTTACCGGTATGGTAATTATCGATCCTAAAAGCGAAGAATCACGGGAGAGGCGGGAACAGTTTTCTGAATTGTTTTTTGCCAAACGCCAACGCAAGGGTTTCAATAAATATGAAGCAAAAAAAAGAATGAAAGATCGTCTCTATTTTGGATGTATGATGGTAGAAACCGGTGAAGCAGATGCGATGATCTCCGGTCTCTCTAAAAATTATCCGGACACAATCCGCCCGGCCCTACAGGTAATTGGGACGGAAGAAGGCTCAAAAAAAGTAGCCGGCATGTACATTATGATGACTAAACGAGGTCCCATATTTCT
>JALZAJ010000311.1 GCA_030948465.1 Bacteroidota bacterium | reverse complement strand
TGAAAGATGCCATTTTGCAAACTGAAGAGCGCATAAAATCGAATAAGACGCGGCTCGATGAATTAAAAAAACATCAAACAAAAATAGAAGATTCATTGAGCAATATTGTTTCATCGTTAGGTTATGCAAATATTTTAGTTCCATTTAACGATATCCTTCCGGATGTAGAATTCAATAGTTTGAAACAGGAGATATCGGAGCTGGAAGGAAATCTAAAACAAGTGAAAGCCTTGATTGAGGATGCGAACAGAAGAAAACAGCAGTTGCTTTCAAAGGATGAATCCAAAAAATCAAAAGAGGACTTATCTGCAGAACATACAGAGACGCTCGGGGAGTTGGATCAGCATAAACGAAATCTATCGGGTCAGCTTGCGCAAAAAATGCAAAATGAAAACAGGCAAAACCGGATAATAAAATTAAAACAGCAGGTGGAAGGAACGCGGCAGGCAAATTTCAAATGGGAACTTTTAAGCAAATACATTGGTGATGCGCAGGGAAAAAATTTCAGCACGTTTGCTCAAGGCCTTACGCTCAAAAAATTAATTGTGCTTGCCAATGATCGCTTAAAAAATCTTAACGACAGGTACTTGCTCGATACTCCTCATGAAGAAGAAGACGATGACCTGGTGATAATAGACACGTATCTTGGCGAAGAGCGAAGAAGTGTGAAAACACTTTCAGGCGGTGAAACATTTTTGGTAAGCCTTGCGCTGGCGCTGGCTTTGAGCGACCTGGCTTCGAAGAATGTAAAAATTGAAAGCCTCTACATTGATGAAGGCTTCGGTTCACTCGACCCGGATGCGTTGGATACAGCAATCTCCACGCTCGAGCAACTTCAAATAGAAAGTAATAAAACAATAGGAATTATATCGCATGTGGATTCCTTGAAAGAAAGAATAGAAACTCAAATTCAATTAGAAAAAAGCAGCAGTGGATTTAGCAGCATGGTGATAAAACAATTGTGATGTGCGGGAATCCACTCTACATAAAACGATTTTACCTGCAGCTTTATAGCAGATGAAATATCGGCGTGATTTAATCCTCAAACAACATTTGTCTTTGTAAAATGAGAAGATGGTAAGCTTCATGTAACAGAAAAGAATAGGAAACTCTACATCAAGACACAATACATCAAAAATGTTCCTCAACAAGTTTATGACTTTTTCGTGGGCGGTTACCAGGTGCTTGACAAATATTTGAAAGACATAAAAAGGAGAAAACCCGGTTGGGATGAATCAACTCATGTAGAAAATGTAATTAGAGTCTCGCATTTACCATGATGACCAGGGCTTTTTTTATTTTCTTCTCTGCAGAAGTCCCTGGACAATCAATTTTAATTAGTACCCGGGCTTTCTTCAATACGCCTAATGTTTAGCCGTTCGTTGTTTTCCCGTTCGTTGTTTCTCACGTTAATTCTTCGCAGTCGAAATTGTAATGTTCACAATAATATTTTCTTCGCTTTCAATACGCAAATATTGCCACAACCTTCAAGGTCAAAGTTCCATTTTGCATTTGGCAATATGTTTTTCAATATGTGGTTTAATTTTCTTTGCCTGTATTTTAGTTTTGACAGATGTTTTGAAAACGAAAATCATTTTTGCGATAAAGTTG
This sequence comes from Bacteroidota bacterium, assembly GCA_030948465.1. Lineage (GTDB taxonomy): Bacteria > Bacteroidota > Bacteroidia > Chitinophagales > Chitinophagaceae > Ginsengibacter. The sequence goes on along the minus strand of JALZAJ010000311.1, from coordinate 6,234 downwards.
CCAATAATTTTTCCAGGTTATTCAATGTCATTGTAAATCCTTCCCTGAAGCCCATTTCAATCATCTTTTCCATTCGGGCAAGAGATTCGTTATAAATGCTAATGCTGACTTTTGTCACCCGATAATTATCGGGTGCGTTTTGTTCGCTGAAATTCAAATCCCATTCAGAACCTGGCAATTCAGGGTTTTCATCTTTGTCTGCAAAAGCATTAAAAACTTTAAAATTGGTTTTTGGGCTAATGGAAGTATATTTCTGAATAGACCAGCGCTCTTGTCCTTCGGGGCTTATCATAGCATAAAATCTTCGTCCACCCACTTCAAAGTTCATAAACTTTGTTCTTGATTCCCACGGCTCTGGCGCCCACCATTGGTCAAGAATTTCCTGTTTTGTATATGCATCCCAAACCAAAGGAAGTTCAGCTGCAAATTCTCTGACAATTGTTACCGTTTTTGTTGCTTTGTCGACGGTAAAATCAAATAGCAAATCAGTATTCATTTTTTCTGTTTTTTAATTGTTGATAAAACCTTGTCAAGTTGATTGAATCTGGTTTCCCAAATTTTCCTGTATTGGTTAAGCCATTTGTCAATCTCTTTCATTTTTTCAATTTCAAGTGAGTAATAAATTTCTCTACCCTGTTGTTCCTGTTTTACTAATTCACATTCTGCTAAAATGCGTAGGTGTTTTGAAACAGCTTGTCTTGTAGTATTGAAGTTTTCGGCAATGGCGTTGGGTGTCATTGCCTGCAATGCAATTAAGGCTATAATAGCCCGCCTTGTCGGGTCGGCTATTGCTTGAAAAATATCTCGTCGCATTTGCTTTGAATTTAAATCTTGAAACTCTTCGGTTGCAAATATATGTGCAACTTTTTGGTTTCTCAAATGTTTAATATATTTTTTTTAAAATAGTCTAAAAAATTATTCTGAATGTTTGTTCGGGCGGGAATTCATGAACAATTGCAAGTTCTCCAAAATCTTTATCCAAAGTTATCAGAATACGATCTTCTTTATAAGCTTGTTGAATGATTGCTGCAACCACAATTAGTAACCAATTCAAAAGCACTTAGATAGGAATGTTGGAAATTGAACAAAAACTTTCAAAGTTGTTAGTTTGTAACTACCGGTGCCGATTATACGAAGAAAATTTTTATGCTGAAACCTATTTTAAAAACGCCTTGTCCTTACTCACCGCTGATAACTCATAGCTGACGGCTCACCACTCACAGCCTCCTCATCGCCTCATACACATCCTTAACCCTTTCGCGGTCACTTGCTTCGGGCAACCCGGTATGGCAGCCGGTTTCTACTAACGTGGCATGATGCAACAATGCTTCACGTTGTTCATCCGTGATGGCGCATCGCATTACAAGTTGTATTGTTTCCATTAGCCGTAATGTTACGGCAGTGCTGCCGCGGCCATATTCCCTTATTTGATTAAAGGCGGCATTTGCCAAACCGGTAAATGTAACCGGGCTTCTTATGATGCGCAATTGGTCTTTGCTGTCGAACAGTAATGCCTTTGGAAACCTGCGCACACAAATCCGGCAAAGCGCTGAACCAATCCAGTCAAGGCAGGTGATAGCAGTAAAAGGATCATTGATTGCCGGCGACATGGCTCTGATGGCTACTTCCACCAGCTCGTTAATGCCGAAGGTGACATCTTGTACAAGCGTGCGTTGTATGCCTGGAACAAACGCTGCATTTATGGCCTCGTTTAAACTATCATCATTTTTTCCAGGCCATATTTGTACCAACGGCCGTCCCTCTGTTACAAAATTACCAGGCTCATAAAGAAGCTTGAAAACAAGGTTGCGTTTTTCGGCCAGGCGAAGTAACGCATCATCATCTCTTACCTGCAGGTAGCCGCTTTTTTTTGCGAGCGCTACGCTATGGGGCGCTTGCGGATCAGGAAGTAAATTATATTCATTAGAGGATGAAACTCCGGCTGCATTGTCAAGCGTATCAGGCAGGTCGTGGCTAATGGCAACATGCAATTCTTTGCTCACCTTTGCAACTACTACCGGCGCTTGCATGGATACTGCAATATGATTTATAAAATAGATAAGCGTACCAAAACTTATCAATCCCAGCAACAAGGCAACATTCACTGATATTTGCGGAAGCGGCTGTTTGCTGCCGTGTGAAAGCTGAAGTAAGACAACCATGCAAAAAATAAAAGTTGAAGTGAAAACCCCCAGGGTAACCTGCGTGCCCGAATCACGCAAAAATGTGCGCAGCAGCCGTGGCCCAAATTGTGAAGCGGCAATAGAAAGTGGTACCATGATAATTGTAAACACAACACCCACCACTCCAATGATGGCAACAGCAATAGTAAGCAATAAGGTACGCATGTCATCCGCGTCGCTTAAATATAGCCAGGCAATTGTTTTTTTATCGCGTGTTGAAAGCTGGTGATCAAAGGTGTTTGTAACCCACCAAAGCATGAGGGCAAGCACCATCATAATTAAAGGTATAAACCAATAGGTTGATTTTAAAGAATCCCAAAGTTTACGAATATGCGTTCTCATTGGTGTGTTACATTAGGTCTATCAAATGCAATTTAAAACTAAGGAAATATGCGCCGTTACATTACAAAACCTAAACATAAATTTTTGAAAATGCGCAACAAGATTTTTATTCATACAAAATCTTTTATGTCATATCTGCATTAATTTTTAGTATCATGCAATTATTTAATTTTCTGTTTATTATTTAAATGTAAGGAAGCCTTCGTGCGTTTGATTTTGTTAAATTGCTACTTCCATGCGATAAAAAGCCGTACACCAATTGTATCAAAACCGTACACTTTAAAAGACGCTATCATTGTTTTGCATTCAAAATCATATAAATAAAATACTGGCATTTTCATTGGTTGGTTATTTTAAAATTTAAAAAGACTTCGAAAGACCATTGGGCAAAAATGTTTATATGTTTAAAAATTATATTAAAACTGCATTCAGAAATTTTTGGCGCAACAAAACTTTCTCTGTTATTAATGTGCTGGGTTTATCAATTGGTATCAGTGCTTCACTGATTATTTTCTTAATTGTTTTTTATGAATTTAGTTATGACAAATTTGAAAAAGACAGCAATCGAATTTACCGGGTAGTGATTGATGCAAAATTTGATGGCAATGAAGGTCATAGCGCGGCTGTGCAGGCACCATTAGCGGGTGCTATGCAAAATGAAGTTACAGGAGTTGAGTTAACAGTTCCAATAATGCAATTCCAGGGAGACGCAACCGCAAAAGTTACTATTGCAAAAGAAGGAATGAGTGAGCCTCTTGTATTTAAGAAACAAGCAGATATTCTTTTTACCAATCCGCAATATTTTTATTTACTGCCATATAAATGGGTTGCAGGCACACCAAATACTTCATTAAAAAATCCATTCAATGTTGTGCTCACCGAAAGCCGGGCGCATCGATATTTTCCCTCACTTCCTGCAACTGATATTATCGGCAAACAAATAAATTATAACGATGATATTACGGTAACAGTTTCGGGTATTGTAAAAGATTTAAATAAAGAAACAGCATTTACCGGAGTAGAATTCATATCGTATGCAACAATTGCGCAAACACATTTGCAGGACCAGTTTATGATGAATGTTTGGAATGATTGGATGGCGTATTCTCAATTGTATGTAAAACTTTCTGCTGGCAGTAAAGCGCCTCAAATTGAAACACAACTAAAAACACTTTTGGCAAAGTATAATAAAAATGCAAACAAGGATGCAGCCAACACAATGAGTTTTAGGTTACAGCCTTTAAATGATGTGCATTTTAATAATCAATATGCGAGTGTTGGCGGAAGAACGGCGCATTTGCCAACATTATATGGCTTACTGGCAATAGCAGCTTTTCTTTTATTGTTGGGCTGTATCAACTTCATCAATCTTACAACAGCGAATGCAACACAAAGAGCAAAAGAAATCGGCATACGCAAAACAATGGGCAGTTCTAAAAAACAATTAGTGTTTCAATTTTTAGGTGAAACTTTTTTCATCACATCTATTGCAACGATTATATCAGTTTGTTTAACGCCGTTGCTGTTTGATGTGTTTAAAGATTTTATACCGCCCGGTTTAAATGTAAATATCCTGCAGCAGCCGTCAATCTTTCTATTCCTTTTCCTGCTTACACTTTTTGTAAGTTTTATCTCAGGCTTATATCCAGCATTGATATTATCAGGTTATAAACCGGCGCTTGTTTTAAAAAATCAATCTTTTGCAAATAGCGGCGAAACAAGACATGCATGGGTAAGAAAAGCGCTGACTGTTTCGCAATTTGTGATAGCGCAATTTTTTATCATCGCCACTTTAATGGTTAGCAAGCAAATTAATTATTCGCTGAATACTGACTTAGGGTTTAATAAAGATGGCATTATAACTTTTGATGCGCCGCGTGATACAGTTACTGCACACACACAACAACTCTTAAATAGTATCAATGCAATTCCTGAAGTGCAGGTTGCAAGTTCTGGTTTTCTTTCTCCCGCAGATGTAGGCGTAGCCTTTACAAATGTATCCTATCCGCCAAAGAAAGATGTACAGGTGCAGGTGCAGATCAGGTGGGGCAATCCTGCATACATTGATGTGTATAAATTAAAATTATTGGCAGGCAGAAATGTTGCTGCAAGCGATACGTTTAAAGAATTTCTCATTAATGATGCCTATGCAAAATTGCTTGGCTTTCAAAAACCAAATGATGCACTTGGAAAATATTTAAGCTTTAATGGAAAACAAATGCCGGTTGTTGGTGTGATGCAGGATTTTCACGACCAGTCAACGCATGCGCCAATATTTCCGCTTGTATTTATAGATGGCAATGGCTCAACTTTTCATGTTCGCCTGAAGCCAAATAGTGCAGGTGGTTTTGCATGGCATAACGCTATCAATAAAATGCAAAAGATATATAAGCAACTGTATCCTGATGAAGATTTTAATTATAAGTTTTATGATGATACGATTGCAAAGATGTATGAACAGGAGCAGCAAACAGCAAGCCTGTTATCATGGGCAACAGGGCTTGCCATATTTATCAGTTGTCTGGGTTTGTTAGGTCTTGTTATGTACACCATTAATACACGCAGAAAAGAAATCGGTATCCGGAAAATATTAGGCGCATCTGTTACAAATATTGTATCTGTTTTATCAACCGACTTTATAAAATTAGTCTGCCTCGCATTTTTAATTGCAGCGCCATTAGCCTGGTGGGCAATATATAAATGGTTGGAGGATTATGCTTATAAAACAGCATTGAGTTGGTGGGTATTTTTATTAGCAGGTTTGGGGATGTTATTAATCGCCTTGATAACATTAAGCATTCAAACAATAAAAGCGGCAATAGCAAACCCGGTGAAGAGTTTAAGAACGGAGTAGGACAATTTGAAAAAAATTACAAACTGGCTGAAAGCTCATTGCTGACGGCTCAAAGCTTTATTATGCTAAAAAATTATTTCAAAACTGCCCTTCGCAGTTTATTGAAAAATAAGTTCTACACGCTTATTAATATAACGGGGCTGGCGGTTGGCCTGGCAACAGGAATTATGTTACTGATGTTGGGTGCAGAATGAATTGAGCTACGATAAATTCAATCAAGATTATAAAAACGTTTATAAGCTTAGTTCGCATTTTAATTCTGATGGCGAAAAACAAGTATGGAGCGGAGTACCCGGGCCTTTGGCTGTTTTCGCAAAGACGATGCCCGAAGTACAATCCATAGTAAGAACGCAAAATGGATTTGACCAGGTTCTTTCTAATAAAGACAGAACCAAAATATTTGACGGAAATGATGTAGCAGTTATTGATAGGTATTTGTAAAGGCAGCTTTTGTATCATTAATTATTGCATTACTTACTATAAGTTTTCAGGCGATAAAAGCAGCGATGGCAAATCCTGTGGAGTCAATCAGAACAGAGTGAGGAACTACTCGTGTAAATAAAAAAATTCAAAAGTCAAAATAATACAAAGTGTTCAAAAATTACTTTAAAACAACCTTCAGAAACCTTTGGAAAAATAAAGGATATAGCTTCTTAAATATCGGCGGTCTCGCAATGGGTATTGCCTGTGCCGGATTGATTTTTCTTTGGGTAGAAAATGAATTGAGCTGGAATCATTATTTCAGTAACCGCGATAATCTATACAATGTAAAAGATCAGCAAACTTATGATGGCACCACGTTTACCTTCGATGCCACCCCGGGCCTGCTGGCGCAATCCATAAAGGAGGAAATTC
>JALZAJ010000304.1 GCA_030948465.1 Bacteroidota bacterium | reverse complement strand
TATAAAGGCTGGGCGTTTCTGCCGTCCATTTTTTTGGATTGTTGACTGTAAATTTTACATTGACAGTCACTTCTTCGCCAGGCTTCAGCGATGGTATGTTTGCCTTTCCTGTAGTTGCGGAGATTGGCGTTGTACCATCATATAAAGCCACTTCCAATACACGTGCTTTGATTTCTTCTTTTGCATAATTTTTTACTTTCGCAGCCACGGATAATTCCGCATTACGAAACTGTTTATCAAAAGTTGTTTTTATAAAATAATCCCTGATGTGTTCCTGCGGCGAACTCCATAAAGTAACGTTCCTGAAGATGCCGCTCAGCCGCCACATATCCTGGTCTTCGAGATAACTTCCTGTAGTAAAACGATAGTCTTCAGCCGCAATCATGTTAGTGCCCGGCTTTACAAAATCTGTAATATCAAACTCGGCAGCATTGCGGCTGTTGACACTGTAGCCAATTTTTTGTCCATTTACCCAAAGAAAAAAACCGGCATCAACGCCATCAAACGTTACGAAGATGCGACGGCCATTCCAGTCTGACGGCACTTCAAAATTTCGTCTATAACTACCAACAGGATTTCTTTCCTGGTAAGCTGTATATTTCACCGGCGGTGTGCTCATCACCTGGGGAAAATCTTTTTGAAAAATATAAGTGAAGTTGCTGTAGTAAGGTGTTCCATAACCTTGCACCTGCCAGTTTGATGGTACATTAATTTCGTTCCAATTGGAAACATCATAACCGGTTTTATAAAAATCAACGGGGCGTTTTTGCGGCCAGTCAACATAATTAAATTTCCAGGCGCCATTTAAACTTTTGCAAAAAGTGGAAGCATGGCGGTTAGCTGCGAGCGCTTCCTGCAACGAACTATAAGGCATCAATGTAGCGTGATCCGGTTCTTTGTGAAGGCCGATACATTCGGGATCCTGGATTTCTTTAGGAACAAAGGCAGTGTCGGATTTTGAAAACTGGTGATTAACTGATTCCTGGCCGTAAATTTTATCGCTAATTAAAAAAATGAAAATAATTACGGCGATTAAGATATGTCTCTTAGATAGAATTTGGGTCATTATTTTAATTTTAAGTTGCGTTAGGAAGTTGCAAGTATGATAATGCAAAGAAAAAGTAAATTTCAAAGAGAAGCCTATGCTTTTACATATATATTTATTGCCATGAAGTGATTTACTTCGCTAAGTATATACGGATAATACGTTGGGCTATGTAACTAATTATTTAACTGAAAGTCCATCTCCCGGCAAGTCCTGCTAACGGAGTCAATCTTTGGAAGTATTGTCGTGTAAGACATTCTTGCAAAATGAGGCTGCCCAACTATCGGGAATCTATGTTTTGGAATACGCACCTTTCCATTTTTTAAAAATTATACGTTAAGATATTCTTCAGTTAAATTTTAAGTCAATAAAAAAATTATTTTTACGTTACTTAGTAACAACGAATAAAGATGTTCAGAATCACTTTCATATTTTTTTTATCCCTTTTTTTATCAGCACTTTTTCCGGTACTTTCTCATGCGCAAAATTCTTTTGTCGATGATCAAAAGACATCGTTCAAAATGGCGTCCGTATTCAATAATAGAGAGATGCAATTGCAAAAAGAGTTTGAATCAAAAGGGTTAAAATGGCCCGCAAATTTTATTTACATCCGGAGCTTTAAATTTGATGCCCAACTGGAAGTGTGGGTAAAAAATGCTGTGGCCGAAAAATATAAATTATTGAAAACCTATAAAATCTGCATGACAAGTGGAACGATGGGACCAAAGAGATTGCAGGGTGATTACCAGGTTCCGGAAGGTTTTTATTATATCAACGAATTTAATCCACACAGCAATTATCATCTTTCATTAGGGTTGAATTATCCCAACGCTTCCGATAAAATATTAAGCGATTCGCTGCGTCCCGGGAGCGCTATATACATTCATGGCAGTTGCGTTTCAGTTGGCTGCATTCCCGTTACCGATGATGAAATAGAAGAACTGTATATTCTTTGCAGTTATGCCAAAGCGGGCGGCGAAGATTTTATTCCTGTTCATGTTTTTCCGTTCAGGTACAATCAAAAAAAATCGTTGGATTATTTTAAAACGGCTGCTAAGTATAACCCTGCTCTTCAAAAATTTGCGATGGAATTAAAAAATGCTTTTGACAAATTTGAAGAAACGAAACAAGTTCCTCTTATACTAATTGACCGGAAAGGCGATTATGTTGTTGACTAAGCATCCTTCATCAGCATTTGAATAGTTTCGCTGGTCTTTTGCTGCAAAACAATTATTTTATCTCCCGTTAATTTATTAATGAACTCACCGGTGTAATGTCTAATGGTGAGAAGCGTAAGATCTTTCTCCAGCATTACATCAAAAAATTCATCACATCTTATAGCTGCTTCATCCATTTTTTCCTGTGCATCATCAGCACAAATAAAAAGGCTTATGGCCGCATTTTGCGTAAGCGTAGGTTTTATTTTTACCTGCTCCAGTATTTCATTTAACTTATTTACCGGCTCGCCCTCAACGAATGAATAATCCCTGGATTGCAATGTGAGCAGTGCCTGCTTTCTCTTATAAACAATTACCGGGGGCAGCTTATGTGTGTTTTTTTCTGATATAACGGTGCCGGGTAACTGCGGATCCAAAAAGCACTTTACAAATAGTTCGATCTTTTTATTTTGCAGTGGCTTTATCGTTTTTGGATGGATCACCTGGGCGCCATAATAAGCCATTTCAATCACTTCTTTGTAGCTTAAACCCGGCAGCACAATAGCTTCCGTTAATTCTTTCGGGTCAGCATTCATTACTCCTTCCACATCTTTCCAGATGGTTACACTTTCAGCATTAAGAATGTTTGCAAAAACAGCCGCCGTATAATCGCTTCCCTCCCTGCCAAGCGTTGTGCTTTCATTTTCATCGGTGCTGCCAATAAATCCCTGGGTGATAACAATATTGCTTTTATTAAACAAGGGAAGTACTCTTTCGGTTACCTGCGCTTCGGTTACCGGCCAGTCCACAACGGCATCTCTGAAGGTATCGTCGGTTCGCAAGAGATCTCTCACGTCGATCCAGGTATTGATTATTTTTTCTTCATTAAGATAATAGGACAAAATAGTGGTGGAGAGCAGTTCGCCGGTGCAAACGATCTGATCATAATAATAATTGTAATCTTTTACGGGCTTATCATGAAGAAGCCATTCTACTTCTGTAAAAATATTCAGCAAGTCATTGGTTGCTTTTTCCCATTGTTGCGTAATGGCATATTTAAGCGTTGTTAGATGAGACTGTTTTATTTTTTCAAATAACTGTAACGCATCTTCTTTTTTTTCTGCGTAAAATGCTTCCGCAACTTTTTCGAGCGCATTAGTCACCTTTCCCATTGCCGATATCACCACCAGCATCTTTTCGTTCTCAAAGCCTTTTAAAATCTTTCCAAGATTTTGAATGCGCTCGATACTATTAATGCTGGCGCCTCCAAATTTAAAAACCTTCATGTTATTTATTTTTTCGCAGCAAAGTAAAATGATTATCAAAAAGAAATTGATTTTTCTATAATTTATCTTAAAATCATTTTCGTAATTCATAGTGAAGAGGCATTGCAAACTATTTACTATTTAAGGGTTTTTAAAATGAAAAAATAAAAAACCAAGAGGGCAAATTCTTTTGCTTTTTTCTAAACACGTTTGAAAACCGGAGGCGAAAATTTCTGGAACCTATCAGGAGAACAACCAGGCTGATAGCTGTCGCAAAATAACACCACACAGAAATTACAGCGTTGTCAAATAAAATTTACTTATCAGATAGGAGATAGCGATAATGAAACCAACAATCCACATTTTCTTAACGGTAGAAACGAAGGGTGCGGCAATAACAGCAATGAAATAAAACATGTCGCTAAGCCAGGTGAAATGCAGAATTACCGGAGGAAAATTTAATTTATATTGAATGTGATGTTCGGTAACAGAAGCATGAACGGGGTATAGTAGCAGCAAGATTGAGATGTAAAGTGAAACGCCAATACCTGCTGCCAATAAGAATTTTAAAATCGTTTGCCTCTTCCTGTTTTTTTCTAAAAGCAAAATGGTTAATGGTATCCACACCGGCCAGATCACGTAGGCAAATAAAAGAAAAATGTGAATAGAAAATTGCTGCCACACGGCATACGAAGAATCAGTTAAAGCGATCCACAATAGACCTTCAGAAAATTGCTGAATGGAAAATAGTAAAGGAATAACGGCAAACAAACGCTTCGGAGAAGTACCTGCCTTTGCTATGCAACAACGGCAATAGTACCGAGAATTTACACCTGCTCCAAAACTTGCTCCCAGTGAAAAACACATACAGTTCCTCACTTTCCTTTTAATCCTTCAAATATTTCAAAGAATGTTATCAGGTCATCACAAAACAAACAAATACAAGGTAGGCTTTGTTTTATGCAATTATAAAAAACACCTTATTGAATCTTTGCGTACATTTTCAAATCAATTATGCTTATTATGAAAAAATTCATATCCATTTTGTCATTTGTTTTCGTAAGCAATCATTGTTTTAGCCAGTTAACTGCAATGAACGAATTTAATAACGGGCGCACTAAAATCACCAAACGGGGCATGGAAGTTTTGGCTGCCTGGGGTGGGGCAAATCTTATTTACAGCCTTGCCTCCGTGGGCGCCGCTAACGGCAGTGAAAAATATTTTCATAAGATGAATTCAATTTGGGGAGGAGTAAATTTTTCGCTTGGTGCAATTGGATATTTTATTTCTAATAACCCGAATGGGCTTAGCTTTTCCCAAAGCCTCAGAAAGCAGATGACCATAGAAAAAATATTTATTTTTAATACAGGCCTCGACGTGGCTTATATAACGGGTGGCTTTTACCTTAAAGAAAAAGCAAATGATAATTCCGCCAACCGGATACGCTATAAGGGCTACGGGAATAGCGTTATGCTGCAAGGTTTCGCATTATTTATTTTTGATGGTATTATGTATTTAGTTCATCAAAATCATGGGAAGCAATTGTATAAATTTTCTGATAAAATAAAATTGAATATTGCCGTAAACGGATTTGGATTTAATGCAGCATTTAAATAACAAAAGTTGCTGCCTTAGCTTTGTTCAAAAACATTCCTATAATTTGATCACGAAAACTTTATTTGCTCACAATTTATCTGATGCAATAGAAACAGGTAACGCCCTTACTAAAACACAGGCTGATAAGCTTTTTACTTTCTTTAAAAATCATCCGCTTTTCCGGTGGACTGACGCTAATAATGATTGTGAAGACAGGGCAAATGCCATTTGTATTTTACTGCACGAATGGAAAATACCTAACGCTAAAGGATGGGTGTTCAGCGGCTATGTTTTTAAAAAAATTGGTTACCTGAAAAATCTGTGGAAATACCATGTAGCTGTTCTTGTGCCGGTGCAGCAGGAAGGGAAAATTCAATTTTATATTATTGATCCTGCCACGTCAGAGAACCTACTTTTATTGGAAGAATGGGCGGCCAATGTAACCGATAATCCGCATAGTTATTATGTAATTAAAAAAGGTGAGTTTTATATTTTTCGCGCCGGTAAAATAAAAAAAGATAATTGGTTCAAAAGAAACAAAGGCAACTATAACTGGACCATGCAGGGCTTGAGCGGCATTAATGGAATGTCAGGTAAAGGCAAAGCTATACTTGCTTTTAATAAGAAGAAAGTCTTAAAAACAAAAAAGTTATTTAATGAGGTTAGGGAGAAAAAACCGGTTTTATAGCTTACGTAACACGCTACAGATAGGGCGATCCCGTAGGCACAACTAACAAATTATCCCTGCTAAAAAGATAACGGATTTACTTTTGCAAAACGAACAAAAATTTAGTTGCTTTTTACATAATTCTCTCCGGCACTTACATCCTGTTGTCAATTCTTACCGTGTAAAATTTCATATCAAATTTTCTCTTCGAAAATTATTCTTACGATAATTTACTTTCGTTTTTAACCTCCATCTATTAACATGCTATTAGGAAACCTAATACCTGAAACGAAGTCTGAAATGCATAACTAAAAAAATAAATTATGAAAAAGATTATTACTCTCATGTTTTGCACCGCCCTGCTTACGTCAGCCTTTGCACAAACAAATAACCGCGATTGGGATAATAGAAATACTAAAGGTAATTCGAATTGGAATTCCAATAATGCACAAAAAGATCAACGCGATGATCATGGCTATGACAGGGACGATCAATATCGCAGGGATGATGGTCACAGGAATTATGCTGATCAAAATAACGCTTACCGCCTTGCTGAAAGAGACAGGCAAATACAACGAATCAATGATCAATATGATTACCGGATTCAACAAGTCACCTACGACAGATCTATAACCCGTCACCAAAGAAAAAGAGCGATCAGGTATCTTCAGGAGCAAAAGGAAAATGAAATTAGCAACGTTTATTCAAAATACAACAACAGCAATGCTTACAATTACGGCAAAGATCATGATCATCATTCCGACAACCGGTTTGATCACCATGACAGATGATTGAAAAGCAATTTCTCAACACCCGAGTTTTATAAACCCCCTTTTTAGCAAGGGGGTTTTTTCTTATAAAAGCTTTGGAAAGCGCCCGCTTAAATAAGAGATTTTTATAACTTTGAAAATTACATTTTTGATAAACTTTTTAATTTTTTCCATGAATAAAACAATTTTTTTAGAAAGCCTTTCCGGCGATGAACCTCCGGAAAATTTATCCGTCTATTTAAATGCATTATGGTATGATGCAAAAGGAGAATGGGATAAAGCACATAAGCTGATACAGGATTTGGAAGATAAAAATGCATCGTGGATTCATGCCTATCTTCATCGTAAGGAGGGCGACAATGCAAACGCCGGTTACTGGTATCGCCGGGCAGATAAAAAAATGCCGTCTGTTGATTTACGTGACGAATGGGAGGAAATAGCAGGCGCTTTAATCTAAAACAGGAATTCGCATTCGCCACTGCGTTTATTTTGCTACGCATATCTTTTTTTAAAAACAGACGGGTTCTCTCCGTTTATTTTTTTGAATAATTTATTAAAATAAGAAAGGCTTTCAAATCCAACTTCATAACAAACTTCTGAGATGCTTTTATCCTGGAGCAGCAATGTCTTAGCCTGCGTTATTTTATACTGATTCACGAATTCCGTAAAGGTCATGTTTGTTTGCTTTTTAAAATAACGGCAAAACGCTGGTGTACTCAAATGCACGCTGGCGGCTACTTTATTCACGTCTGTGCTCTCGTTATAATTGGCATGTATATATTTATAAATAGCGCCCATTCGTATTTTGTCATTCAAAAATAATTTGATGCTTGTGTCCTGTTCATTCAATTCAATTACTTCATCGGTCACTGACAATATTTGAAAAACTTCCAATAAGCATAACAGTTGTTCGAAATGACCAAGGCTTTGCATGAACGCTAATTTTTTTGCAACCAGTTTTTTTGTTTCTCCCGTAAAAGACAATCCTAAACAGGCTTTGTCAAAAAGTTTTTGGATGCCTGCCATTTCCGGCGTGTTCTTAAAGGCATCTCCTAAAAAGTTTTCTTTAAGTTGAACCACAACTTGCCTGTATGCAGTTTTTATTCCATAGTCAAAATTTAAATGAGGAATGTTTAGCCCTATTAGCACCAGGTCACTTCCCATAAAGCCGGATATATTTTGACCTACATGCCTTATCCCTGTAGATGCTTCCACATATACCAATTCATACTCCGGGTGATAGTGCCAGAAAAAATAGTTTTTTAATCGTGGCTTAAAAAGCCTGAAGGATTGACCGATAGGGATCTGAACAACCTCTTTTTTTATTTTCATCCTTAATTTTCCTATAAAGCTAATAATTACGCATGGCATTGCGGGAAATTGTCAATAGAGAGCAAAAAGAGGTCATTGAAGATGTTGATCATTCCCGGATCATTTCAGACATTTGTTCTATCAATTCATCATCAAATTTTTTTTATGGAACAAAATACAATGGCTCCTGCGGCTCTGCCAAAAGGAAATTCAAACGCTCATAAAGATATCCCCGGCAATCCATCCACTGCTAAGAGCAGCAAAGTAAAACTGAATGACAGGAGCAATGGAAAACCCCTGAATTTATTAAGTGAAGAAGACTGGCAATTCTGGATAACGAATGGTTATATCGTTATTAAAAATGCGGTGCCCGAAGAACAGGTAAAGCGCCTTGCCGATTTTCTTTGGGAGTTTGAAGAAAAAGATCCCAACGATCCTGCTACCTGGTACAGTCCGCCGCGTGCAGAAATGAAGATGAAAGAACTTACGAATACCGGAATGGTCGAAGTATATAATCATCAATTTCTATGGGACAACCGGCAGCATCCAAAAGTGCACCAGGCTTTCATAGATATATGGGGCACAGAAAAATTGTGGGTCACGATTGACCGGGCTAATCTCAATCTTCCCGTACGGGAAGGCTTTGAGCAAAAAGGATTTATTCACTGGGACTATGATCCTGAAACAAAGCCGCAAAATGTGCAGGGCGTTTTGGCGCTCGCCGACCAAACCGATGAGAATATGGGTGGCTTTCAGTGCGTTCCTGAATTATACAGAAGTTATGATAACTGGAAACTTTCTCAGCCGGAAGACAGGGATCATTTTAAACCCGATGTCTCCGGTTTTGAAATTGTAAAAGTAAAAATGAATGCGGGAGACCTGTTGATATTTAATAGCCTTCAGCCGCATGGAATACGGCCTA
>JALZAJ010000266.1 GCA_030948465.1 Bacteroidota bacterium | reverse complement strand
GGTTATTTGTAAAAAAGTTTTATTCATAACTACGGGAAATATTTATACACATAACTTTTTTACCAAAAATGAAGAATTGTTCAGGATAAGCTTTTACAAATAAGTCGTATCGGTTCAACAAAATAGTTGGGTTAATAATAAGTTAATCAGCAGCAAGATATTCAATTAAAAAGTTCAAAATTCTCTTCATTCATGAATTGCACAAGATTGCTTCAGAATAAGGATTAAGCTTTGCAATACGCCAGCTTTTTTTCCGTACCTGATTTTTTTAACCCAACCATTTAAATGGACTCAGCAACTACTAATATAAACTCAACTGATTTATTGGAACAACCTAAAGAATTAATACAAGCCTGTATTAATGGGGACAGGCATTCCCAAAGCAGGCTGTATAGGCAGTTCGCGCCAAAGATGTTTTCTGTTTGTATGCGGTATTCGAAAAGCAGGGAGGAGGCAGAAGAAATAATGCAGGAAGGATTTGTACAGGTTTTTAAATCGCTGCGCAACTTTAAATATGCCGGTTCATTTGAAGGTTGGGTAAGAAAAATCATGGTGTATTGCGCCATACAACATTATCGTTCAAAATCTAAAATGCACCCTGTTGTCGATATAGAAACAACACAAACGGAGCAAATATGTAAAGAAGATATTTTAGCCAGGATACAGAAAAAGGAATTGCTGCAAATGGTACAGGCTTTATCTCCCGCATACCGGATAGTTTTCAACCTGTATGTTTTTGAAGGAATGAAACACCGGGAAATTGCCGCCGAGTTAGGCATTTCGGAAGGCACGTCAAAATCCAATTTCTTCGATGCAAAACAGATACTACAAAAAGCAGTTACCAACAGTTTGAAAATCGCTAAAAATTATTAATATATGGATGAAGATCTACATGATATAGAAGATTTATTTTTTGATGCCCTTGATGATAATGAAGAATCACCACCGCCAAATGTTTGGGATGGAGTGGAGAAACGGCTTGATAAGGATAATATAGTTAGTATAAAGAAAAAATACACTACCCTAAAAAGAATCGCAATTCTCTTACTGTTGCTACTGGGCATTTCCATTTACGAAATAGATAGAATTTATAACAATAATAATCTTGCAAAGAACAATAGTGCCCAACCGCAGCGTCAAAATGGTACTGAAATCAAGGAGAAAACTGCCAGCCTGAAAAACGGCAATGCTTTAAAGGAATCAATTGAAGCGGGAGGAGTAAACAAGCCAGACAAAGAAAACGGAATGCTAAGTAATAATTCTGTGAGAAAACAAAATACTCCCCTCATAATAAATCCTGTAAAAAATATTTTAAAGACGCCGCCCCTTCCTGTATCCTCAACAAAAAAAAGGCTTACCTCTGAACCATCTTTTAAATCGAAAATTAAAAATGTTGTCCTTGTGGAAGATGAACAACTAACATTTCAAATTAATTCTGAAAACGATTTTTATCAAACCCCTTATGTTGTAAAGCAAAAAAATACATCGATTGAAAACATGATTTTGCAATCAAAAGATTCTATCAGTTTAAAAGAATCCAGGCATTTGGCGGCACGTTCTGCAACTAGAGTTTCCGATACCAGCAATAATAATAATATTGCTGAAATCAAAAGGAAGAAAAATGAAAAATTATCACGGCTTTCCATTACTCCCTTTTTCTCTCCGGATGTTGCCTGGTATCATTTACAAGACGATGTTAGTACCCAATCGGGAAATGCAAGCGATATTGAAAAAGAAGAAAAACATGAATTTTCTTTTACGTACGGTGCATTAGCTGATTATAGAATAAACAAACATTGGGGTGTACAATCCGGCTTAACTTTTTCTAACACAAATATTACCACAGAGCCGGAAATAATTTATGCCCAGCCGGATAATACGGGCAATATTAAGTATCGCATAAATACTTCCTCCGGCTATGGCTTCATATTACCGTCCTATAGTGCAAACCCAAAAGTAGGTGATAGTTTATATGCTTTTACTTCGACACATTCGCTTCGGTACATTGGCATTCCTGCAGTCTTTACTTATAGCATTATAAAGAACAAATTTACATTTAGCGCCAGGGCAGGCATATCCACAAATTTTTTGACCAGGGCAAGGCTTGAAACTACGGTCGAAAAAGGCTTTGACAATTCCACAGAAACTGTTGACAACATCCAGGGGTTAAAAAAATTATATTTTACAGGCTTAGCCAGCCTTGGTATTGATTTTCAACTAAACAAAAAAACAGCAATCGCTTTTGTCCCCACCATGCGATTCGCTTTAAATTCAATCAATAAAAATGCACCTGTGAAATCTTATCCAATGACTTTTGGTTCCTTGGTTGGCTTAAAAATCGGTTTATAAGAATAAGAATATGAATGATACTGCCATAATCATTATTGCCCTGACCTTAGGTTTTACGTTATTGGTTGTAGTCATAAGATTTTTACCATTTGGCCAGTCACCAATAAAAAATCTTGCTTCCTCGTTTTATAAGATTGACCTGGCAGAACGAAAAGTAACCGCTGTCACGTTTCATTCCCTGAAAGAAGATACCAGGAAGCTATTTGATAACGGCTACGAATTAATAAAGCTACCTGGCTTAAAAGCATTAGTCAATCATGAAACAAAATTACCCGAACGCTCGTTTTTTGTTGCATTAAACGATTCATGTATTTATACATTATTAAAGACCTTACCTTTTTTAATCGCGAATAATGTTTCTATTATAATTTTCATTCCCTTCGACCTTGTTGCCAACAAAAACAAATCCGAAGCAATACAAAACCAACTTATTGATTTTATTTTTTCGGATGAAACGAAAAAAAAATTTACTATACCCAACTAATAATCACAGATCCCCCACTATTTATAAAACAATCATCAAACTATTCTGAAAGGATTCGTGAATATTCTTTTAACCTAAACTCTAAAAACAATTTAAAAACCCATTATGAAAACGATCAGCTTTAAAACATTCAACATTATAAGCGCCTTCGTCATCGCGTTATATTTGACACTAATTCTTTCCTTCACATTAACGTCGTGCGAAAAGAAAGATGCGGCAACTTCTACTGCAACATTAAGAACTAAAGAAATTGTATTGAATTCTGCTAACGGTTATAGCGTAAACGGAAAAGCCGTGATCGCTGAAAACGCCGACCACTCTTTTAATGTAAATATTACTTTACAAAATACGATTAAGGATACGGTGATGGTAATGCATTTCCACAATGGGAGCATCGCTTCTCCCGGAAATATTTCCGTTCCCTTAACTCCTATCACCGGAACAGGTGCTGCAGCAACGGGCACAACTCTTAATATTACATCAGGAGCCAATGCAGCCGGTATATCGGTAAATCTTACCTATGACAGCATCATTAAGCCATCCAGGTATATTAATGTTCACTATAGCGCTACGCAAATAAATACTGTGATAGCTAATGGAAATATTCAATAATTAATTATCTCTAAAAATAAACTTCTATGAAAAAAAATCTTTTACTGGTCTTTTTATCATCCACCTTTTTCTTCTTTGCGTGCGAAAAGGGTAATAAAGAAAAAGCAGAAAACCTTTGTCCCATTGTAGCCGCCAATTTAGTTCCGCAGGTAGTTAAAGATTCATTTGCATTACGATACCCTGCAACTAATGTAACCACATGGTTCAATAAAGACAGTGTGGCCTTTTGCGCATACTTTATTACTTCAGCTAATGTAGAAACACTGGCGCAGTTTTCAAATAACGGAAGTTTTATTAAAGAGGAAATCGAAAACCACCAGGATGGGCAACACGAGGACAGTACCGGAACTGTTGGAAAAGTTGGCGGTGGTTGTGAGTGTGAGGTTCATAAAGAAGGAGATTAGGTTGAGGGGCCTTTTCATAAACATGCAGTTGTTTATAGCCTCTCATTCTTCATTTTGAGGGGCTA
Organism: Bacteroidota bacterium; assembly: GCA_030948465.1. Classification (GTDB taxonomy): domain Bacteria; phylum Bacteroidota; class Bacteroidia; order Chitinophagales; family Chitinophagaceae; genus Ginsengibacter. The sequence continues at coordinate 668 of JALZAJ010000266.1, read as the reverse complement.
TTTTTTGCTGTTCCTATCAGAAAACTTTTTTCCAACGAACTATATACATCTCATTTAATGAAACAAAAAATTATACTGCTGCTCATTAGTATTATGCCTCTTTTATCCTTTGCACAAAAAAAAATTACTATTAGTGGAAATGTAAAAGATATAAAATCAGGCGAAGCGCTTATAGGAGCTACCGTTTATGTTACTAACGAGAAAAGAGGCGCTACTACTAATTCTTATGGCTTCTACTCGATATCAGTAAAGCAGGCGGATTCGGTAGGATTGGTTATTTCTTACCAGGGATACCAGCCAAAAATATTTACTGTAAGTGGAAGAAGCGACCAGGTTATTGATTATAATCTTGAAGAAAAATCTACGATCCTTTCTGAAGTTATTGTGAGCATGGATAAGAACAATAATAATATCAGCAAAGCAAAAATGAGTGTGATAACCATTCCGATGAAGCAGATAAAAACCTTACCTGCTATTGCCGGTGAGAGAGATATTTTAAAAGTTGTTCAATTGCTTCCCGGTGTACAATCAGGCCAGGAAGGCACTACAGGATTTTATGTAAGAGGCGGTAATACCGATCAGAATTTGGTACTGTTGGATGAAGCCACCGTGTATAATCCGAGCCACCTCTTTGGATTGTTCAGCACATTCAATACCAACGCTATTAA